>CBINGV010000010.1:0-24914 GCA_966250255.1 uncultured Flavobacteriales bacterium
TATTTTCGTAACGCAAAGTTCGGGAAGTTTCCGCAGAGTCCGCAAAGTTTAAGTTAAGCAAAGAAAGAATTATAACACTAATAATTAGCACATTAACAAATCAGCATATTATTTTCGTAACGCAAAGTTCGGGAAGTTTCCGCAGAGTCCGCAAAGTTTAAGTTGAACAAAGAAACAATTATAACACTAATAATTAGCATATTAACAAATCAGCATATTATCCTAATTAATACATGAACACATATACATCATTTCTCACTAAATTTGTAGCGATTTTTGATTTATGACGCAAAAGAAATTCATCGATATCCGGCGCTTGATCGGCAGCAAAAACCCGGGCTTGCTGAAATGGCTGCCGGGCTTTATTATCCGGTACCTGGAGCGGATCCTGCACCAGGACGAGATCAATGCTTTTCTTGAAGCCCACCCGGACAAAAAGAACCAGGAATTTTGTACTGAAGTCATTAACTTCTTTAATATCCGGATCGAGGTAAGCGGCATCGAAAACATCCCGAAAACAGGCGGCGCCACGCTGGCCATGAACCACCCGCTCGGGGGAATGGATGCCCTGGCGCTCGTTTCAGCCCTGAAAGACCATCGCCGCGACATCAAGTATATTGTCAACGACCTCTTGCTCCAGCTCGAACCGCTCAGGGATTTGTTTGTCGGCGTAAACAAGCACGGTAAAAACAGCGAAGGCACCTATCAGAAAATCGACGAGCTCTTTGCTTCCGGCCAGTTGGTTTGTATTTTTCCTTCCGGCATGGTCAGCCGCAAGCGCAAAGGTGAAATCCGTGATCTTGAATGGAAAAAAACCTTTGTGGCGCTTTCCAAAAAAAGCAACATCCCGATCATCCCGGTATACATTGACGGCAAATTGTCGAATTTCTTTTACCGCCTGGCCAATTTCCGCACCTTTTTAGGAATTAAGGCCAATATCGAAATGCTTTACCTCTCGAACGAACTGTTCAAGCAGCGGAATCAAACCATTCGTTTCGTGGTCGGTAAGCCGATTATGCCGGAAGAAATCGACGATTCGAAAAATTACCGGGACTGGGCGCTTGAAATCCGCAACCGCCTGTATAACCTCGCCAAAAAATAGTATCTTTAAGCACTGTTTCCAAGCTCTTTTATGCAAAACATCATTGACCCGATCGCCAGAGAACTGATTAAAAGCGAATTAACGCCTGAACGTTTTTTACGCAAAACACGCAAGGGCGATAACGAAATCTATAGCATCAATGCGCACAACGCCCCGCATACCCTGCGTGAAATCGGTCGTTTGCGGGAAGTGACCTTCCGGGCTTCGGGGGGCGGTACCGGCCTCGACTGCGATCTCGATGAATTCGATACCGGCGATATGTGCTACGAGCAGCTGATCGTCTGGTCGCCGGAAGACAATGAAATTGTAGGCGGCTACCGCTACATCCTCTGCGAAAAAGCCATTGATCCGGAAAGCGCTGAAATCCATTTGTCAACCAGCCACTATTTTGATTTTTCGGAACGCTTTATCCGGGATTTCCTGCCGGACACCATTGAGCTGGGCCGCAGCTGGGTACAGCCGAATTTCCAGCCGGGCGTCAATCCCCGGAAAGGACTTTTTGCCCTCGACAATATCTGGGACGGGCTCGGCGCCATTGTGATCCACAACCCGCACATTCAGTATTTCTTCGGAAAAGTGACGATGTACCCCAGTTTCAATACCGAAGCCCGCGATTTCCTGCTGCACTTTATGCACCATTATTTCCCGGACAAAGACCGCTTGATGAAGCCTTATCACCCCCTGGTTCAGCAATACGACCGGGCTTATGTCGAAAACCAGCTGAAAGGCCTTGATTTTAAGGACGGCTTCAAAGTACTCAATGCCTATGTGCGCGAACGCGGTGAAAACGTGCCGCCCCTGGTCAATATTTACATGCACCTCTCCCCCACCATGAAAACCTTCGGAACGGCCGTAAACCCGGATTTCGGGGGCGTGGAAGAAACCGGGATCTTAGTTACCATCGGCGACATTTACCAGGAGAAAAAAGAAAGGCACATCACCTTGTAAGATTTCCCGCACATATTTCCAACATACCAATCTGCCTTTATCTGCGGAAAATTTTGCAAAATTTCCGGGAAAAGTCCTCAATTAATCTACTTAAAATCAATTATTTATTTTTTTAGACTATTAAATTATCACTTTCTATTTCCTTAATCTGATTTTTTTTCATTAAAATTGTGCCGCAATTAATAACTTAAACACAATTCATTATGAAAAAGACCGGCACATTTCTGCTTTTTTTCCTGATTTTATTCGTTACCCCGCTGATCGCACAGGATTTTGACCTGAAGTGGAGCGAGCGTATGATCTATGACAACCGTAAGGACGGTTTCTTCAAGGAATTTCTTGGCTCAACCGAAAACTACGTGTTCGTATTGAACAACAACCTAGCCCTGCGCCAGAAAAAGGCAAGCAAACAATTGAACCTCATTGCCTACAGCAAAGCCAGCATGCAGAAAAAAGGAATGCTGCGCCTCGTAAACCGCAAGGACAAGGGACGCATGAACGACCTGGACGGCATGAGCTATGTGGACATGTTCATCCTCGATGGTATGATTCACGTATTCTGGTTGAAGGAAACGAAAAGCTCCTCTACTATTTTCGCTGAAAGCTACAACGAAAACCTGGAGCAGATCCGCGGCCTGAAAAAAGTATACCACGTAGATTACAAAGTAACCAGTGGCAGGCTCTTCAAGCGCAGCTCGGCTTTTGCACTGGCAGGTAAGGGCGAAAATAAAAACATCCTGATCGGTTCCGAAGTACCCAGCGAAAAAGGCGATGACATTGCCATTAAATATGCGGTAGTAAACTCCGAGCTCGAAGAAGTTAGTGATGGAGAAGTTGACCTCCCGATTGAAAAAACCGGCAAATTTTACGGCCTCACTTCTTCTTACAGCTTTGAGCGCGACGGAAACCTCTACATCAAAAGCTATGCGAGCGTGCCGAAGGAAGATCGCAAAAGCCTCAAAAAAGGCGAACATTCTTCCTTTTCCATCTTATCGGTTGTAGACACGGATGCAGACGAAATCACGTCTTTCCCGCTGAAATACATCGACAAAAACATTTACGATTTCGATTACATCATTGGTGACAAAGGCGTTAAGATCTACGGTTTCTTCAACGACATCAACAAGGATCCTTTCGGTTACGTGACACACGGAATTTTCTCTTCCACCATCGGAAGCAAAAGCCATGAAATGTCCGAGCCTAATTTCTCTTATTTCGACAAAGCGCTGTTCGATGCGCTGTTCAAAAATGACGCAGAAGAAAATAAAATCAGCAAAAAGAAAAAGAAGAAAAAGAAAAAAGGTAACGATGCCGCACCAAGCGATGCTTACCTCGATTCCCGTTATGTGATCGAATCCGCCAGTGTGGACGACAAAAACAACATCGTGCTTTTCTGCGCCAAAATGTACAACTATTCCGTTACCACCTGTACAACAAGCAGCTCGGGAGGGACAACCTGTACAACACGTTACTACTGCCAGAAAAGCAACGTAACCACCTTCAAGCTGAATGACGGCGGTGAAATCGTGTGGGCAAGCAATGTTGACCGCAGTAAAACCTACAGCGGTACTTCCATCATGGACGTACGCGTAATTGAAGACAAACAAAACTATTACGTGGTGTATGGCTCTACTTTTGACCTCGATGCTTCCAAGAAAAACAGGAGATCATCCAAGTCAAAAACAGAACTGCGCGACAAATTCGAATATGCTGTAATCAGCAAAGCGGATGGTGAAGCCACCAAAAAAGAATTTGTAGTGAACCAGCCGGGAACCAAAAAAGCGGACCGCAAAGGCGTTAACCCGGTTGCAATCACTGTTATCGACAACAAGTTTTATGTAAACTCAACCAAGATCACTTTCAAGCCAGCTTTGACTGCCGGTTTGTGTGTGGCTTCCGTCGCTTGTTTCCCGATTCTCTATTACATTGCCCTCAGCCCGAACATGCGCAAGGGTAAAGGTAATCTCGGAACACTCGAAGTGGTTGAATAAACCAATTGAACGTTAAAGGATATTTTTTTAAAAGACCTTCAGGGATAAGCTCGCACTCACCTGCGAGCTTATTTTTTTCCCGGGCTTCAAACTTAGCTGAATATTGCAGAAATAAAATTTGCTTTGCTGTTCCTCTCTTAAAGAGTCACGACTTGTCTCAAAGTGAGAGAAGGAAAAAGACTGAGCGCTTAGCAATGTAAGAAAAAGCATTGCTTTTGAAGGGCGCTTGTCGTTTGTGACCTGTCACACTACTTGAATAGCATTGCTCAGGGAAGGCTTTTTCCCGAACGGCTTCACTTGAGACTTGATCTTTTGCTTCTTTTGTATCAAGACAAAAGAAGAGAAAACGGATTTAATTTCTAAAGGAATTAGTTGAACGTTAAAGGATATTTTTTCAAAAGACCTTCAAGGATAAGCTCGCACTCACCTGCGAGCTCATTTTTTTCCCGGGCCTCCTTCTTATCCATCAGCTTATCCGTCATCCGGATATTCCCGAAATAAAACTTACTGACCAGGTTCCCCCCCCAACCGAAGGTATTGATCCACAATCCCTGGCGATACATGCTCAGAATCGCTGCCAGCGAAGCCGCATTTAAGCCCGCGGAAAGCAATCCTTTCCCGATATTCCCGTTGAGCATTGCCCCCGAACCGGGAACAAGATATCCACTATAATGTTTGAATGTCCGGTGCTTCAGCTCATAGGCTTCCACCTGATCGAAGCAGGCCAAATCCGCAAAGGCAGGGTCAGCGCTGATCAGTTCCCGTTTAAAAGTCATTGCTTTCAGGCTGTCCAGCTCGCGGTAAAGCAGGAAACCCAATAGTTGAAACGGAACATCTTTCCCGACCCTCATTTTTTCATATTTCCCCAGGTAAACGGCCGCCCGGTAATTTTCCTTGTTCAGGTAGGAAAGCAAAGCTGCATTCCAGTAAAAGCGCTCCCGCGAAAGCGAATCCAGCAAATCGCCGCTGATGCGCTTCACTTCCCGGAAAACCCGTTCATCCTGCTCCTTATTTGCCAGCAGCAAATCCACCTTGGACAGCAAAAGCTGCTGCTTCAGTGTATCGTTAGTACAGACATACACTTGCTTTTCGATCGCCAGCAATTTTTCAGCCTTCGATTCCTGGGAAAAAGGACTACCGGTACAGGCGAGTGCTGTAAGTGTAAAAATAATTCGAAACATCAATCAGGTATTGATTTTTAAATTCCTGTGTCTTCTGGCGGCACTCCCGGAAGGAACCGTACACATTCACCACGTAAAAAGTGCCGAAAAACCCGGCGTTCAACAAGGTCAGCGGATGCGTTAAGCCTTTTTTCAGGTAACTTTCCCTCCCCTGCAGGAAAAAAACCGCCAGGGAAATAAAGCCCGTACCGAAGGAACGGTAATTCCCGATGTAAGCTTTCCCCGACCCGGGCACCACAGCCGAAGCCAGGGCTGCAAATCCCGGTTTTTTGGCCGCCAGTTTGCGGTACTTCTCAAAATTTTCTTTCAAGGGCCGCGGAATGGAATCAGCCGGTACCTCTTTCGGCTCCCGGCTATACGCATAAAAGCGCTCAATCCGGCTATGGTAGCGCATTTCCGTTCCCGAAAGCAAACTATCGAACCAGTAGACCCGGACTTTTTCTGCTTTGGTCAAAAAATAATGGCAGGCATAGTCCATCGCCAGCGTATCGCTGAAAAAAAGGCTTTTCACGGCTTTAATCTGGACGAAAAAGAGGGAATCATCGGCATATTGCAGGTAGTATTTCGCCTTGTAATAGGCCGAAGAATCGTTTTGAAAATTTCCCTCCTCCAGGTAAGTCAGGTGTTCGCGCTGTAATTTTTCACGGCTTAGGTGGCGGATAAAGTCCTGATCGTATTGGGAAAAATGACAAAACGGAAGGAAAAGCAAGAGGAAAAGCAGACTTTTTTCAGAGAGCATGGCCGTTGCGTATTTTGTTGTCCGGCGAAGTCATGTAATCGGGATGCTGGTGCCTGACCCCCGGAATACAAGAGCTCAGCTGGTGGATCCCGATCAGGCAGCCTTTGATCAACCCGTATTTTTCAATCGCTTTTTTGGTCATTTCCGAACAGCTCACCTCGTAGCTGCAGCTGGCCGAAATCTGTTCCGAAAACACGTTCTGGTAAACATACATCAGGCCCGTAGCGAGGTAAGTCAGCGGGTTCAGCTTTGTTCCCAGGCTTGCGCCTTCCAGGTCCAGCAATTTGCGTTTTGCCGGCTGCTTAACTTCATAAGCCGAAAAGGCCCGCTCGCGGACAAGACCGTTCACCTCCTGGCTGTAAACAAGACCGGATAAAACGAGGAAAAGGAAACAGCAAACAATAGTTCTCATGGATGTCCCCCAAAGCATAAGAGCCTTGAAAGCTCAAAGATAATGTTCCTTGCCGGAATTTCTCAAAAATAATCGCTGTTTTTCGCAAAGAGCCCTAACTCCGAAACTCCTAACTTATAACTCCTAACTTAATAACTCAGAAACTACGAACTCACATCGGCTTTTCCTGGAAATTAAACACCCATTGTTTTCCGAAGCGGTCAAGCAGCTCACCATAAATCCCTCCCCAGGGCATCGGGGCCGGTTTTTCGATCACTTTTCCTCCGGCAGAAAGCTTAGCAAAAAAGTCATTGAGCTGTTCTTCGCTATCGCAGTTGATACAAAGCTGGATCGTATTGCCTTCGGCCGGCTGCGAACGGTTCAGATCGGAAGCCATGATGACAATCCCCCCGTTTGTTAACATCGCATGCAGGATTTTGTCTTTCATATCCGGCGGCATTTGCACCGCCATTTCAGGCATTTCGCCAACGGTTTGCAAAAAAAGCTCTCCGCCTAAACATTCGCGGTAAAATTCCATTGCCAGGCGGCAGTTGCCCGGGAAATTGAGATAAGGGTTTAATTGTGCCATAATTTTTCTTTTTTACGTTTATACAAAGATAGCGGCGGTCGTTTTTTTTCAGCTTAGGCGATAGCGACATTCTGCGGGGGCATTTCCGTCAGGAACCACTCAACAGCGCGAAAATCCAGAGGATGATCCACAAGAACCAGAACGTCCGGAAAATATACCAGGCAATGAGCGACAAAAAGGTCAGCGCCATTCCTGTAATGCCCAACCCGAAACCAATTTGCGAGCGCTTGAACGACACTTTATAACGTTCCTTGTCAAACACATAAATATCCTTGTTCTTCCGGTGATTGCTTACGGCAAGAATCCCGAAAAAGAAACCCAGCACAGGTACCAGGACAGCCAGAATCCCGAAAATCAGCACTTCATTTGCCAGCGGCAGATCGGGTGGCAAGCCTTCACGTGTCAGCGCTTCATCATCCAGGTCGTCGAGCTCATTGCCTATGTCATCTACGGTGAACATCCTTCAAAAATAAGAAAAAAACAATTTAAAATGAAATGAGGAATGTTGAATAAAAAACATTCCAATCCCCAATTTCTAATTCCCAATACCTAATATCCAATCCCTAATTCACAACTCACTAAAAATAATCAGACCGGTGTAACACTTCTCTTTTAAAATTAAATATCTTTGTGACTCAAACAAAACGATGACGAAACAACGCTATACAGTTACAGCAGCACTGCCTTACGCCAACGGACCACTTCACCTCGGGCACGTAGCCGGGGTTTACCTCCCCGCCGATATTTTCGTACGCTTTTTACGCATGAACGGCCATGATGTGGCTTTTATCTGCGGCAGTGATGAGCATGGGGCGGCAATTACGCTCCGGGCGAAAAAAGAAGGCATTACACCGCAGGAAATTGTAGACAAATACAACAAGGTCATCGGCGATTCGTTCCGCCAGTTCGGAATTTCATTTGACATTTATCACCGCACTTCCAGTGAACTGCATCACCACACGGCGCAGGATTTTTTCCTGAAACTGCACCAGAACGGCAAATTTACGGAAGATACAAGCGAACAATATTACGACGAGGAATTCAAGCAATTCCTGGCCGACCGTTACATTACCGGCGAATGCCCGAAATGCCAGAACCCGAATGCGTATGGCGACCAGTGCGAAAAATGCGGTTCCGACCTCAGTCCTACCGAGCTGATCAACCCCACATCGACCCTGAGCGGCAAAACCCCGGTGCTGACAACAACCTCTCATTGGTACCTCCCGATGGCCCGCCACGAAAGCTGGCTGCACGACTGGATCCAGCAGGGAACGCTCGACGGAAAACAGCAGCACGACCCGAAAGGCTGGCGCAACCAGGTGATCGGCCAGTGCATGTCGTGGATCGATGGTGGCTTGCACCCGCGCGCCATGACCCGCGACCTCGACTGGGGCGTGAAAGTGCCGCTTCCCCATTCCGAAGGAAAAGTGCTTTACGTTTGGCTCGACGCGCCGATCGGCTATATTTCGGCAACCAAGCAATGGGCGGCCGACAACAACAAAAACTGGGAAGATTACTGGCTGAAAAAAGAAAACGGCGATGAATCCAAACTGGTGCATTTCATCGGGAAGGACAACATCGTGTTCCACGCAATCATTTTCCCGATCATCCTGAAAGATCACGGCGATTTCATTTTGCCTGACAACGTACCCGCTTACGAGTTCCTCAATCTTGAAGGCGATAAATTTTCCACTTCCCGCAACTGGGCGGTGTGGCTGCACGAATACCTGGAGCGTTACCCGGAAAAAATCGATGAGCTGAAGTTTACGCTTACATCGATCGCCCCGGAAAGCAAAGACAGTGAATTTACCTGGAAGGAATTCCAGGCGCGTGTGAACAATGAATTGGCAGACGTGCTGGGCAACTTTGTCAACCGCGCCCTCGTATTGACCCAAAAATATTATAACGGCATCGTTCCGGCCGCCGGCGAGCTCACCGAAAGCGACCGCCAGGTACTGCAGGAACTGGCCCAGGCACCGGAGCGCATTGCAAAATTGGTATATGCCTACAAGCTGCGCGACGCCCAGACCGAGGTCATGAATATTGCCCGCCTGGGGAACAAGTACCTCGCCGACATGGAACCTTGGAAACTGGTCAAAACCGACGAAAAACGCGTGGAAACGATCATGCATGTTGCCTTGCAGATCACGGCCCAGCTGGGACAACTGCTTGAGCCATTCTTACCGGCCTCTGCTGCGAAACTGCGCCATTTCCTGAACCAGGAGCTGCTTTCCTGGGAAAGCCTGGCAAGCTATAAACTGGCTGCCGGACAGCAGATCAATGCGCCCGAGATCCTCTTCCAGAAAATCGAAGATGCGCTCGTTGAAAAAGAAGTCGAAATCCTCAATCAAAGCAAAAGCAGCAACCAACCTGTCCCGGAGGCCAAGCCCGAACCGCAAAAAGCGAGCATTGCCTTCGACGATTTCAGCAAGCTCGACATCCGCCTCGGTACCATCCTCGAAGCCGTGAAAGTACCCAAAGCCGACAAGCTCCTCCAACTGACGGTGGATACGGGGATTGACAAGCGCACCATCGTTTCCGGCATCGCTGAACATTATGCTCCGGAAGAAGTTATCGGGAAAACCGTTGCCGTTCTCCTCAACCTCGAAGCGCGCAAGATCCGTGGCGTTGAATCCCAGGGCATGATCCTGATGGCGGAAGACGCCCAGGGCAAGCTGAGCTTTATGCTCCCCGAAAAAGGCTTTTCCGCCGGCGGGGGAATCCGGTAAATAAACGGAAATTTTTCTCTTTCTTTTAAGCGATAATACTTTCCCCTTTATGCTTAAGCCGTAGCTACAGCATAGACGCAGAAGGGGGATGACTCGCACCTAAAATAATTTAGCCTTGTGGCCGATTTCCTGAGCCTGATCCGTGATCTTCCTGGAAAACACTCCCCCCTTTGAAGGGAGATAAAGGGGATGACTTACACCTAAAATAATTTAGACAGCTGGCTGTCACCTCCCTTTATCCCTCCTCGAGGAGGGAAAATGTTATCACACATATACATTTGGACTGCCCGTGTTATTTTCTTCCTTTAAACAATCAATTGCATGTAAAATCTGTGTTTGTACCTGATCTAAATCATTTAAAACTTCTCCTTCCGGGAAACGAAGAAAAATATATCCCAAATTTTCTAATTTCTTTTGCCGGTATGCATCATAATCTGCTTTCCTGAAATGCGAATTTCCATCAATCTCAATAATAAGCTTAATTTCCGGTGCAAAAAGGTCGACAATAAAATGATCGATAGGTCTTTGTCTCAAAAAACGAATACCCGTCTGTCTTCGTGAAAGTAATGCTTTCCAAATGTACTTTTCAGCGCGCGATACGGTTTCCGTTCTTAATTCACGGGCATACTCTTTCAATTTGGGGTTGTAATGGTTATTAGAGATCATATCGGATAGATTAGTCGATTAAATTTAATGTTTTTTTTCGAATTGTTAGAAAAGCTGGAGCACTTTTATAACAACTTAGCCTTATGGTCGATTTCCTGAGCCTGATCCCTGATCTTCCTGGAAAACACTCCCTCCTTTGAAGGGGGATAAAGGGGGATGACTTACACCTAAAATAATTTAGACAGCTGGCTGTCACCTCCCTTTATCCCTCCTCGAGGAGGGAAGTTTCATCCTCCGTTAAACAAAAAAAGAATGCCCGCAAAGCAAGCACCCCTTTTCTCTATTATAACTATTAAACCAGGTTCTATCCTCCTTTACGGATAGGCGAAGTAATCGTTCCGGAGCCTTTCACCGGGCTGGTTGCCGGGCTTGAGCTTTTTACCGGGGTATTACTTGGCGTACTCGTTGAGGTTTTAGTTGGTGTGGACGTCGATGTTTTTACAGGTGTGGAGGTGGATGTTTTAGTCGGTGTTGATGTCGACGTTTTTGTTGGTGTTGATGTAGATGTCTTCGTTGGTGTGGACGTCGATGTTTTTACAGGTGTGGGGGTGGATGTTTTAGTCGGTGTTGAAGTCGACGTTTTTGTTGGTGTTGATGTAGATGTCTTCGTTGGGGTGGAAGTCGATCCTTTTGTAGGTGAAGTCGTAGAGCCTTTCGTACCGGATGAAGGGTTTTTCGTTCCCGTGTTAAACAGGTCGTCAAACTTGAAATCATCGTCTTTTTTTTCCTTTTTGTTTTCTTTTACCGGTGGCGTGTCATCAACCGGTTTTGGCTTGTCGGGCTGCGTTTTGCCGGAACCCTTTACCGTACCGGAATCCGGCGTAATATCATCTGCCGGTTTTTCGCGTACGACATCCGGGCGGCTCGGTTCCGGGTCAACCACAGGATCAGGATTAGGACGGTCTACACGGGAAAGCACCACACCTTCCGTGCGGTCTTTGATGACCGGGCGCGGTGTAGCCGGGATGTTAAGAAAACCACGGTCATAAATACAGCCTTGCAGATCGGAGCCACTGATTCCGGCTTCTTCACAGGAACGGCGCGCCGTAGCTTGCTGGTCCGGCGTCAAATCGCGGATCGTTCGGTGAAATCTTGGAAAGGAACGGTCTGTATACGAGGCCGTACTTTCACCGAAACCATAATCAAAAAGCGTTGTTTCATGGGTCACGCGCCATTCATCCGCAAAATCTTTGGCAATATAAGCCAGGTGCTCGCGCTCGATGTCCTGGGCCACGCGGTTGATTTCGGGATCATTCGAAGAAACAAAGCTCACAAAGCCTTCTTTCGGAGAACGGCCGGTGCGTGTACGGAAATCATCGTTTACATTGCGGTTGGCATTCCCCAAAACTCCCATAAACTGCTCGTCGAGACAAGGCACGATTTCGAGCGTGAGGTTAACAAAGTCCATAGACCCCAATGTATTCAGGTCCAGGATTGCGCGCTCGCCCGAAGGCCAGCTTACAATGTATTCTTTACGACCGGTCTTCACTACCGTTCCGCCGTGCGGCAAACGATAAGTCCCATCCACGCGGATCGGGTTCCCATTGAGGCGAAAGAGGTTTTCGCGGTCGGCATCCGGTTTTTCGTTGGCGTAAAAGCAAAGACGGTCGCCGGAAACATTCATCGCGATCGCTGTATTCAATGAAAAATCATCGCCTTGTGCACGCTGGCGCGCCTGTACCTCCATATGGCCCGAAGCTGATTTGGCCATCACGAACTCCCCTACCGTCTGGAAAGAGAAGCTGGCGCCATCGAAAGAAACCAAATGCGGGTCACCATAAGAACGGGCAGAAAGGGGCTTGCAGTTGTTGCTTCCTGTGAGGACGGCAATCCTTCTCCAGGCATCGCGCTCAGAGCGTTCTGCTACCTTGTTTTCACGGTCGGTCACAATGGCCTGGATGCGCTCCTTACTCTGCTTGGGAACCATGCGGTACAATTCTTCGGGAGTTAAATCTTCGGGGAAAGTGCGTTCAGGGATACTTTGTTTGTTTACCATGGCCTCGAAGGAATTCGCCAGCCACTCACCCCGGACGGCATCCCAGGTAACCAGCTCGGTACGAACAGACTCATAGTCTTTGGAGAATTGAGTTTGACTGAAACCCATCACTACACAAAAGACTGAAAAAACGGAAAGCGTAATATTTCTCATAAGCTTGAATTTAAATTAATGCAAGCAAAATACATGCCAAGCGCTACACGCCTTTGTTTACAATACGTTCAAGATAAAGCGCCTCAAGTTTTGTCCGCGCCCAGGGAGTCCGGCGCAGGAATTTAAGACTGGATTTGATGCTTGGCTCGTGGTTGAAGCAATTGATCGGCAGCAGGTAACCCAGGTGCTCCCAGCCGTATTTTTCCTGGAGCTCGGTCACCATGCGCTCGAGCGTAATGCCGTGAAGGGGATTGTTGATCGCTGACATTATCCTTTGATGCGCATGTAATGTTCGTACTTGTCTTTGATGAAAGTTACCAACTCGATATCGCTGGCGGTTTTCAGGAAATTTTCGTCCATGTTGAGGAAGTCAATGAAATCCCCGAACTCGTCTTCCGTCAGGTTTACGATATCGTAGGCCACGTAGACCCGCAGGAGCTCTTTCAAGACCCGCGCCTGGTTATCCTTGAATTCCATCTGGGCAATCCAGGCCTTGTTTTGCTCCTTCTGCGAAAAACGCTGGTACAAGGCCGTGATCGGGCTGCGCATCACTTCGATGCCGGTTACCAGGCGGGTTTCGCGCTGCGAAAGACTGGCGCGCTCTTCCTTGATCTGCTGGAGGGTTTTCAGGGGCTTCACAATCACTTCCTTTTCGTTCTGCACCTTATTTTCCAGGATGGCTGTAATCCGCATCTGGTGATTGCTGTCGGCCTGCACCCGGAAAGCATAAATCGGGTAGCCCTTGGCCGAAAGGTTGATGGAATCGTTTTCGTTGACATACACATGAAAACTGCCATCGGGTTGCCCGAAAACGCCGCGCCCGTTCGTCCGGTTAATGATCATCAGGTTATAAAAGCCCTGCGGCTGAAGCGTATCCAACACCCTCCCGATCAGGAGTACCTTCTGTTTTTCAGGCACCTGGGCAAAAAAGGGAACGCTGCTCAAAAGCAACAGGCAAGTAACAACAAACTTCATCCCTGCGAAGATAGCAATTGTGAAAGAATGACCTGTTATTGTTTTGTTATAATGTGTTAAATGAAATTGAGAATTGAGAATTGAGAATTAATGAAGCGACTCAACTCATTCGGTCATTAATTACCATATTACTCATTAACTCATTAACTCATTAAACATAGTGTACCGCATGAAAAACTTTGCGTTACAAATACATTAATGGTTTTGGAATTAATTCCTATTTTTGTTATTCAAAATTTTCAACTATGAACATGGCAGACATTGCGCTTCAGCTGGCGCTGATTATTTTACCCGCTGGTGCGGTTTTTATGACGACGGTACTTTTCCTCAGAAGACAAAGTGAGCGCGAAATCCGCAACGCCCACCTGGAGCTGAACCATGAGCTCAAAAAAGAGCGCCAGAAATTTTTCCTGCCGAACCGCGTGGAAGCCTACCAGCGCTGTGTGCTGCTGATGGAACGTATCGGCCCGCATTCCCTCGTGATGCGCCTGCATAACCCTGGACTCCCGGCCAAAAAATTACAGGCGGATTTGCTGCAGGCCATCCGGGAAGAATACGATCACAACGTCGCTCAGCAGTTGTTTGTATCGCCGCAGGCCTGGGAAATGGTCAAAAATTCCAAGGAAGAAACGATCAAGATCATCAACATTGCCGGGAACCAGATGCAAGCTACCTCGATGGGTATGGACCTGAGCGCCAAAATTTTCGAAATCTGTGCCGAAGTGGGCAAACTGCCAACCGAAATTGCAACCGAATACCTGAAAAAAGAATTACAGGAGCTGTTCTAAATGTTTTACGAAAAAAAATACCCCCTCACGCAGCTGCCGGGACAGCACTTGCTCCTTTCCTGGGAACGGGGCTACAAAAGCACCAAGCTCTTTCACAACGAACGCGAATTGGTTCATGTGAATTCCATCGGTCAATTGAAAAAGGGCTTTCGTTTCGACGACCCGGAGCTCGGGCGGATCGAGCTGAAATTTTCTGAAAAACCGATCAGCGTGGATGTGATCGTCGATGGCTTTCACAGCCCGGCAAACGCTTCCCACCCGGTCAAAAAGATCAAATCCATCAGCAAGTTCTTTTATATTTTTGCGGCCTTTTGCCTCATCCAGTTTGGCATGAGCTCGGCAACGGGCGGTATCACTATCGGACTTGGAAGCCAGGCCCTGATTTTGTGTTCCCTGTATGTCATTTGCGCCGTATTCTCGAATCAAAGCAAAGCCTGGGCCGTCTATACCGGGTTTATTGTATTCTGCCTGATCACCCTGTATTACCTGATGCTATTGATCCTCTTGCAAAGCATCCCGGTGTCGACGGGCATATCCGGAATTATGCTTTTCATGATCCTCGGTTTCCGGGCGGTATTCATTATCTTTATGGTACCTTACCTGAAAATGGCAGTCCAACTGGCACAATATAAAAAATTCAATCACCGGAACCCCGCTTTACTGGATGAAAACCTGACGATATGAATAAAATCCTGCAACACCAGCAAATCCGGCAGAAAATCACGCGGATTGCCCACGAAATTCTCGAAAACACGACCGAAGTGGAGCATTTGTTCCTGGCCGGGATCTGCGGTAACGGCATCCTCATTGCCGAAGAGCTGGGCCGCCTGATCCGGGAAAATTCCGCTACCCGGGTGACCGTATTTGAAATTACATTAGACAAAGAAAATCCCCTGCAGCATGACATTCGGTCTTCCATCGCCACGGAACAGTTCCGCAACGCCTTTGTGATCCTGGTGGATGACGTGGTCAACTCCGGGAAAACGATGCAATACGCACTCACCAAGATCCTCGAGCAGGAAACAAAAACGATCAAAACCGTTGCCTTGGTTGACCGCACACACCGCCGTTTCCCGATCAAATGTGATTTTGTGGGATTAACCCTTTCCACGACGCTCAAAGAACGCGTTGAAGTGGAGCTCACGCAACATGAAAGTTATGCCTACCTCGTCTGACATGAACCGGATCACCGAATCGGAAAGCAATTACCAGGGCTTGGATCAGATGTCCACCCGCGATCTTTTAACGAATATCAACCGCGAGGATGCCAAAGTGCACGCTGCCGTTCAATTGGAAATTCCCCGCATCGAAGCCTTCGTCGATGAAGCTTACCTGCGCCTGAAAGAAGGGGGAAGGTTATTTTACATTGGCGCCGGTACCAGCGGCAGGCTTGGGATTGTAGATGCCAGCGAATGCCCGCCAACCTTCGGCGTTCCCTTTGACCTCGTTATCGGGATCATTGCCGGCGGCGACAAAGCGATCCGCAAAGCCGTGGAATTTGCCGAAGACGATCGCCGGCAAGCCTGGAAAGACCTCTCGGAATACCGGATCGATGCGAACGATGTCCTCGTCGGGATTGCTGCATCCGGCACTACGCCTTATGTTTTGGGAGGAATCGAAACCGCGAATGAAAAAGGAGTCCTCACCTGTGGTATTTCCTGCAACCCCGAAAGCCCGCTCAGCAAAACGGCCAAACACGCCATCGCACCGATCGTGGGGCCTGAATTCGTGACCGGGAGCACCCGCATGAAATCCGGAACAGCCCAGAAACTGGTGCTCAACATGATCTCCACCAGCCTGATGATCAAGCTTGGCCGCGTGAAAGGCAACCGCATGGTCGACATGCAGCTCAGCAACGACAAGCTCGTCGACCGCGGCACCAAAATGGTCATGGCTGAACTGAAGGTCCCTTACGACGAAGCCAAAAATTTACTACTGAAACACGGCAGCGTACGCGAGGCAGTAACGCATTACAAGCCTTGAATTGCAAGTCTTTTGGGTAAATATTTAGTAAACAAACACAACTATTTATCAACAAAAAACGAAGTAAGCTTTTTGTTTTCAGCCAGTTATTAAACTAGTGTTATCGTTTCAACTAGATCTTTTTTACAAAATCGTTTTACCCAGGGAAATTATACGTAGTTTTACCGCAGTAATAATCTAATTAACTAACACGTATGAAGACTAAATTTCTTCGGGGCAGTTTGTCCCGATTCAGGCAATTTATGGCTGTCTCCGCGTTGAGCTTCCTTTCCTTCCAGGGCTGGTCGCAAGGCAATGTCCGGATGGATATTCCCAACCCGGCAGATGTACCCGCCGCTTCCGATCTCGGGAACGGAACTTTTCGCCTTACTTTTTCCGATCCGCAGCTCACCCAATTGCTCAGCAATTATACGGTGACCGCTTTTGGAAAGGAATTCCCGATGTTCCAGGATGAGCCGGGATTAAAAAACATCTATTACATTTCCTATTCCAATCCCGGCGATCTCTATTCGGACCTGAGCAACCTGAATGCTTTTCCGCTGGTAGAAAATGTCGGTACGGCCGAAGTCCTTTCCGTTCCGGCGGACTACATTCCTTACACGCCTTTCGAGGTGATCAATGTTCCGGCAGCCTGGAACATTACGGAAAGTACACCGGCGGTGAAACTGGGAGCTATTGACGAGTCCTTTTCCAATCCCCTGGCCGGCCAGATGCCTGATGTGGACCCGGCCATTGAATTCGGTTCTTCGCCCTACTGGGGCTATTCCACACATGCTTACGTGGTGTCTTCCATCATTGGCGCTGAAGCCAACAACGGGGGCTGCACCACCTTTGGGCTTTGTTCGGGAATCGGTTACAATTCCCGGCTTTATGTCGGTTCCGGCGGTCTGTTTACCATAAACGTACAGAACCAGATTGCCCGCGGTGCGCGTGCCATCAACATCAGCATGACCAATGCCATTTGCTACGGATCAGCCATCGAACAGTTGTTTTACAATAAGGTTGCCGAGAAAAAAATCATCGTTGTAGCTGCTGCCGGTAACGGACAGATCGGCCCCGGAGGGCAGATCATGAACAGCGGAAGTGGTGAATACTGTATGGCTGCTTCCATCCAGGGCGTGTTGTGTAACCCGGATTACACCGGCAATTCCAACGGTTATGTATACCCCGCAGCTTACGATAATGTGATCTCGGTTTCGGGCCTGGACATTACGGATAATTTCTACGGGGATTTTTCCTACAATCCCGCTAACGTGTATGACTGTGACGGAGACGGAACTCCCGAAACCCCGATTGCAGGAGTTCTCACAATGAATGATAAGGTGGACGTATTGGCACCTCCGGGATACCTTTCTCCAAACGGGCACGGTACCACTTCTTTTGCCGCTCCGGTCATTACAGGAACGATAGGACTGATGCTCTCCGTTAACCCGAACCTGGACGTAAACGAGGTAATCGATATTTTCAACCAAACCGGTGTGGATGTCAGCACGGCGGGCAGTAACCCGGTGGGGCCGAATGGTAACAATTCCGATTATTACCAGAACGGGACCAGCAATATTTATAAATTGAGGGATGAAGTCCGGAGAATTGACGTAGAAGCGGCCGTAATCGAGGCGAAAAACCGTTACGAAGCCTGGCTGCTGACGCAAGCCGCCCTGCCATCGCAGCTTCAGCGCGTCAATGTCGGTGATCACGTGAACGACCAGGTGAGCTCTTTTGCCCTGAACTGGATCGACTACGATAATGACAACGACCTCGATATTTTTAACGGGACCAATATTGCCGATCCGCAATCCCCTACCCCGGAATTCCAATTGTTTGAAAACCAGTGTGCCGGGCCGGAAGCCTTTGCTGCTACCGACCTCCCGGGCTTCGAATCCAATAACAGTGTAATTTCTAAAGTGGGCTGGGGCGATTTTGACAACGACGGCGATAAGGATTTTGTCGGTTTCAATGAAGCCAACGAGCTCATTTTTTACCAGAATTCAGGCGCTTCGTCTTTTGCCCAATCAACGATTGCGGCGATGACACCCGGCATCCTGATGCGTGCCGGCGCAGTAGCTGATTTCAATGCCGACGGGATGCTGGATTTCCTCGTGGGTCCGCGGGACGCCCACAACGCACCGAACTATGTATACGTTTACCAGGGCAACGGCAACGGAACATTTACAGCAGTGAGCAACGGAACGGATATGTATACGCATGACCTGAGCTTCAATGCTACGACAGCCGGTGACGTCAACGGTGACGGGAACCAGGATGTAGCCATGGTGGGCGCTTCAGGCACCGATATGCTGAACCTGTATTATGGTGATGGGAATTTTGGCTTTACAAAAGCTGTGCTTGACCCGGCGCAGGTCGACCTGATCGGCTATGGGGTGAATATGGTGGATTACGATAACGATACCGACCTCGATTTGTTTTATCATTGCTACCCGCACGGGGTACTGTTTAACAACCTGAACACCGACCGTTTTTTCTATGTAGACAATGTGGTGATCACCAATGACCCGACGGTTGCCAATTCCAACGCGACCTGGGGCGATTATGACAACGACGGCGACCAGGACGTGTACGTGCCGAGCCTGCAAACCAAGACGCTTTACAACAACGAGCGCGGGATTATTTTTTCCCAGGCTGTGCATGAAGCGGCGAGCCAGGCTTCCGAGTTCACCCATGAAACCGGAAATGCTGCCTTTGGGGATGGTGACGGCGATGGTGATCTCGACCTGTATGCCAGCAATTTCTTCAATGACGACCTGAACAATTATTACTATGTGAACCAGGGCAACAGCAACAACTGGATTAAGCTCAAGCTGACAGGCGCAAACAATGATTTCCTCGGCAACGGACGCAAAACCAGTGTTTCGGCTGAAGGAACGGAAGTTACCGCAATGATGACTTCGTATACCAGCTTTATCGGGAATGTCAGCCTGACACAAACGCGCTACCTGCAAACGAATGACGGAAGCCCGCACGACCTGCACTTCGGCTTCGGCGATTTTGGCCCGCAGGTTAGTATCCGCATCAAATGGCCTTCCGGACTGGTGGAAACTTTTGTGCTGAATGTCAATCAGTGTTACAAGATCACGGAAGGAACCGGGACGTATACCAACGACTGCGCCTGCCAGGATGTAGACCCTGCCGGCAATGAAGTTTCCGGGAATATCGGCCTGGATGCTGATCTCGACTGTAATTGCGACGACGATGCCAACCAGGTACTGGACGAAGCGCTGAACGATATCTGGGTGGAATTCCAGCAACTGGACAGCAACGGTGACCCGATCCCAGGAGAAGTGTATTATACGACTACCGGCCCGAACGGCGCTTATTCGATTTTCCTGCCGGATGGCGACTACCTCGTGCAGCCTTACCTGAACGGAACGGCTTACGATATTTCCAACAATTGCAGCCCGCTGCCGGTAAACGGCCCGGTTGAGAATTATACGATTTCCATCAGCCCGGATGCGGAAAACCTCGATTTCTGCCTGCAAAGTACCTCCTGCGACCTCGACCTGAGCCTCTACCCGGTTTACACCTATCCGGCGAGCGCTCCGTGCCCGGGCGTGGAACAGGAACTCTGCCTCTACATCGAGAACAACGGAAACGCCGTGCTGAACCCCCAATTCCAGCTGGACCTGGGGCCAAACGTAACGATCGTGAGCGCTACCTCATCCTGCGGCAGCCCAACGGTAACTGCGGGCAGCAATCTCGTCAGCCTCAACCTGGCAAGCAGCTTTGCTTCGCAGGATGCCTGCTCGATTTGTGTGAGCTTTATTGTAGACGGTGCCCTGAATGATTTTGTAACGGCTACAGCCTCGGTAAACGGTTCCTGCCAGGAACAGGCTTCCTGGTCGGAAATGATCAGCTGCTCCTATGACCCGAATGACAAATTGCTGGTAACGCCTGAAAGCTGCGGACCGGAGAACAACATTGAAAAAGACGAATTGCTGGTGTACCGCGTCCGTTTCCAGAATACCGGGAACGCGCCGGCTGTGAACGTGGTGATTGAAGACCAGCTTGATGATCAGCTCGACCTTTCAAGCTTCCAGCTCCTGGACGCGAGCCATGCGGTAACAGGAATCGAAGTATTACCTGACAACAGGCTGCAAATCCAATTTGAGAACATCCAATTGCCTGCTGCGATGGCCGATGAAGCCGGAAGCCAGGGTTATGTGCTTTTTGGAATTCGTGCTTTACCGGGCGTCAGCGAAGGAAGCGTGGTGGATAACACCGCCTCTATTTTCTTCGACCTGAACAGCGCGATTGTGACGAATACCACACTGAACACCCTGCGTGAAAAGCCCTTCCCGGATGCTGCTTTTGAATTTGAGCGCTCCTGCGATGTACTGGCCATCAGCTACGATTTCGAATATACGGGCGACACGCCGGACGGGGCTTCCTACCTCTGGAACTTCGGCCCGAATGCCAGCCCGGCATCGAGCACGCAGCAGAACCCGGATCATATCCTGTTTTCACAGGCAGGAATGCAGACGATTTCCCTGACGGTAACACGCTTTGGCTGTGAAAAAACAATCACTCAGCAGCTTGAGGCCAGCAGCCCGCTTGGTTGTAACGGCTCTACGAAAAAAGTCATGCTGTGTAAAAACGGCAACTCCGTTTGTGTTCCGCTGAATGCGGCGGCGGCCATGATTGCCAATGCCGGCTACTGTGTGGGCGATTGCGACAAAAAAGCGAAGAAAAACAAGTCCATTGCTTCTGCGGCAGTGAACGAAAGCGGGCAAATCAGCCTCTTCCCTAACCCGGGCAAGGGCAGTTTCCATATTGTCCATAGCGGCGGAGAAGTGCCGGTTTCCGTAACGGTAAGCAACAACCTCGGTGAAATCATCCTGGTAAAAGAAGTGAACGAAGCTTCGTACACGATTGATCTGACCCGGGAAGCCAACGGTATTTATTTCTTTACGATTAAAACAGAAAACAACAGCTATCACTACAAAGCGGTGAAGCAATAAGAGATCAAACCCAAACAAAAAGGCCGTCCCCGGAATGGAGACGGCCTTTTTTATTGCTGTTTTCAGAAAGGATCAGGGCTGCATGCACTGCACATCGTAAACCTGGCCCTGGCAATCCACAAGCACGGTTGCGATCAGCTCATCGTCAATCACCACATCCGGACAATTGAAGCCCGGAGGACAAACGAACTTGCGGTAAACATTCACGGAAAAACCGCCCCAGTTCGGATTGGCATGGAAAAAATTGTCGCAATACAGGTTGAGTGTGGCGACGGAATAAATGTTGTCCGGGAAGCCATTCAGGCCTGTACATTCGCGGGCAGCGATCTCGGCCTTCCGCTTGGCCTGCTCTTCGATGTTGTTGCCCGGCTGGGCTTTTGCTGCAAAGGAGAAAGTCACCAGCGCAACGAGGGTAAACAGTACTTTTTTCATAGATAGAATTTATTTAGTGTGCTTAAATCTAAGGAAATATTCAGAAAATAAATACGTATAAACACCTGTTTTATATTGAGTTGACAAGAAAATCGATTTACTTGATTAATGTGTTGATTTGCTAATGTATTAATGTGCTAATGTGTTAATGAATTATCTCATTAGCACATTAACACATTAGCCTATTTTCAGCTCAATTTTTCCAATGCCAGGGTCAGCTCGATAAAATCATCGACGCTCAGTTTTTCGGGTCGCTCGGTGAGGAAACGGTGTTCGAATTCCTTGCCTGTGGTGAATTGTTTTACGGAATTACGGATCATTTTACGACGCTGGTTGAAACAGGCTTTCACCACCCGGATAAAGAGCTTTTCATCACAGGGCAGCGCACCGCGTGAATTCCGTGTCAGGCGGACCACCCCGGATTTAACCTTCGGTGGCGGGTTAAACACCGTTTCATCCACGGTAAAACAATACTGGATATCGTAAAAGGCCTGGAGCAGCACGCTGATAATACCATAAGTTTTTGAACCCGGTTTTTCGGCCACGCGCTCGGCCACTTCTTTCTGGAACATGCCCATAACTTCCGGGATTTGGTTCCGGTGATCGAGGCATTTGAAGAGAATCTGCGAAGAAATGTTGTAGGGAAAGTTGCCTACGACGGCAAAAGGTTTGTCGCCAAATTGCTTTTCGACGTTGAGACGCAGGAAATCCGCCTCGAGGATACGGTCTTTGAGCTGCGGGTAATGTTCTTTCAGGTAAGCGATCGAATCGCGATCCACTTCGATGACCCACAGCTCATCTTCCGGCTTTTCGAGTAAAAATTTGGTCAATGCGCCCGTTCCCGGCCCGATTTCGAGCACGGTCTTGCAGCCCTGGTGATTCCCGAACTGCTGCGCGATTTTGCGGCTGATATTCTGGTCAACGAGGAAATGCTGGCCGAGGTGTTTTTTGGCTCTGACGGTCATGCCTTAAATTCTTCAATAACGTCCAATACCGTTCGGAAAGCCGCAAAACGGCCGGCATATTTTTCCGTATGCTTGCGCTGCAGCTCCGGTGCAAAGCGGGTTTTGTATTCTTCGTAAAGCTCCGGCGAAGGGCTGAAATACATCACGGAAAAAGTCATTCCTCCCTCCTCTTCGCCGTTGACACGCGACAAGCGGGCTTCGGTGAAGCATTGGGTGGCAAGCACTTCGGGAATATGCTCTTCGCGCATCCATTGCAGCCAGTCCCGGGAAATTTCCGGGTCAATGCTGAGTGTGACGTTGTATAGAATCATATGACAAAGGTAATTCTTTAATTGGAAATTGGAAAATGGGGATTGGGGATTGGAAAATGGAAAGTTGAGAATGGAAAATGGAGAATGAGAATGGAGAATTGAAAGTTAAGCGCTGCGCGGATTTGTAGATTCGTGGATTCGACGTGCTACGCGCATTCAAAATTGCTGCAATTCGGAAACCAGGTGCGAAACCGGCAGGCCCATGACATTATAAAAGCAACCGTCAATGCGGGAAATGCCCACAATCCCGATCCATTCCTGGATGCCGTAGGAACCGGCCTTATCGAGCGGCAGGTGTTCGCTGACATAATATGCGATCTGTTCCGGCGTGAGCACGTTGAAATACACGTCGGTATGTACGCTAAAGAGCTGTTCTTTTTCGAGTGAACGCAGGCAGCAGCCGGTAATGACCGTATGTTTTTTTCCACTGAGCATGGCAAGCATGGCTTTGGCGTGTTCCGGGCTTTCGGGCTTGCCGAGGATGCGGTTTTCGAGCACCACAACGGTATCGGCGCTGAGGATGATTTCATCCGGCTGCAAGCTTCCGGTAAGCGCTTCTGCCTTGATTTTCGCGAGGTAAGCGGGTACTTCCGTCACCGGCATGTTTTCGTCAAAATCTTCGGCTACGTCCTGCACGCGGATCTCGAAGTTCGGTGTGATGTGGCGCACGAGCTCCTGGCGGCGCGGCGACTTGGATCCGAGGATGAGTTTTGTTTGGGGGGAGATGAACATAATACAAAGGTATTTCAAATGATGAATTATGAGTGATGAATGATAAATATTTCAGCCTTCATTCCTCATTTATCATTTATCATTCCTAATTTTGCTATATGGCAGAATTACTTAAACACCGTTATTCGGAAGCGTTTTTCGAACTTTTATGCGCGGAGCTGGCGGCTGAAATCCCGGGCTTCAACCAAACGGACTTTTTGAAGCAGGTTTTCAGTAAGGAATGGGAAAATTATGAGCTGAAGGAACGGATGACGCACATTGCACAGTGCCTGAAACCGGTTTTTCACCCGGATTACAGACAAGCCGTGCAGCAAATTAACGCCCTTATTGCCCGTCACCGGCGGGAACATCCGAACGGTTTTAATTTTGAGTTTATGTTTTTCCCGGAGTTTGTGCAGCGCTTCGGCCTGGATGATTTTGAAACTTCGGTAGCCGCCATGGAACAAATCACGCAATTTACGAGCTGCGAATTTGCGGTGCGCCACTTCCTGCTCCGCTACCCGGAAAAGATGGTGAAGCAAATGCAACACTGGGCTTCACACCCGCACAGCTATGTGCGTCGCCTGGCTTCGGAAGGGCTGCGCACACGCCTGCCCTGGGCAATCAAGGTTCCCCTGCTTTTCGACAATCCGCAGCTGATCCTGCCGGTGCTGGACCAATTGGTGAATGACGAATCGGAATGGGTGCGCCGGAGTGTTGCGAACTCGCTGAACGACCTGAACAAGGATTTCCCGCAGCTGGCTATTGCCTTTACCCGGAAATGGAAGGACCATTCGCCGGAGGTGAACCAGGCCCTGAAACACGGCATGCGGACGCTCCTGAAACAAGGCCACCCGGAGGTGCTGCCGCTTTTTGGTATCGCGACGGATATTCCCGGCCTGCACACGGAATTTGCCCTCGGGAACGACCGCGTGGCCCTTGGAAAGGAGCTGGAATTCAGCCTGAAAATCACTTCCCGGGAAGAAAGCCCGCTTTTCCTCCGCCTGGAATACCGCCTGTATTTCCTGCGTCAGAATGGCAAGCACAATGCGAAGACCTTTAAGATCTCGGAGAAAAATATTACTTCGCACGAAGCGCTCCAAATCAGCAAAAAGCACAGTTTCAAAGCGATCACCACCCGCGCCTACTACCCCGGCGAACATTTCATCAGCCTGGTGGTAAACGGCAACGAGCGCGAAAAAACAGCCTTTCTAATCCATTGAAAGTCATTTTATTTTCAAAAAACGAGGCTTTTTTGCTGAAAATTTTTGATTTTAGTTTAGCAATT
>CBINGV010000011.1:0-24503 GCA_966250255.1 uncultured Flavobacteriales bacterium
GTCGGTAATCGTAGACTTAACATTTTCTTTCTCGGCGGACCATGCTGTAAAGCTACTCAGCAACAGAACCAATGCGATTATTCTTTTCATAAGGGATTTGATTTAAAACTGAAAACTGGTACAGCGCTTTTCAATTTTCGTTCAATCCGGCAAATCCGTTAACAGAAAAATAACATTTTAATCGGCTAATAGCTTAATGTGCCAATATGCTAATTGACATCAGTATCTCAATTAGCACATTATTTCATTTGCACATCAGCATATTATTCATAGATTTAGGTTGAATTTAAACCGATAACTATGAAACGAATCACCCTGGTACTTGCCGTTCTCTACCTCTTCAATTCCTGTAACCGCAGTATTTCTTATGAAGAAAACATGTCAAATGGACTAAAGACTTCGGGGGTGAACCTGACCTGCGAGGATGTCGATGTGTACCTGGATGATGCGGTTTCCGAATCCAACACCTACATCTACGGATCGGCGATTTCGATTAAATTTTCAGGAGTGATGGGTTTTCAATCCGTTAACGGGCGCGTTTTTCCGGAAATGAAGATCCTGATCACCGATGCTTCCGGGAAAAAGGTCTATGCGATCGATGATTTGTATGCCGATGAGAAAAACGGCTTTGAAGAATCTACCACCCTGAACCTGATTGCTGATGTTGTGTTGGCAAACCCGCTCGTATCCGGTGAAAAATACCAGGTAAAAGTGTCCATCCGCGACAAAAAGGGAGACGGGAAATTTACCGCCGAATACCCGCTCACGCTTGAATCCAATGAAAAAATTACGATCGAAAGCAATGGCGGACAATTGGGAATGGACGAAGTTTACCTGTTTTCCGAAACGACTCAAAAAGGAATTACCGATAATGTACTGACCGCCGGGGAAAAAGTACATGTTTTTATTGAAGGCATGCTCGAAAATTTCACCGAGGATGAAGGCGTGATCAGCATTGGTATGTCCCTGTTGATCACTGATGCGGACGGAGAATTGGTCGGAGAAAACCCGGATTTGTTCAGCAGTTATGATGAAACCGGGATCAGCCTGGAAGATCTCGGCGAGAAATTAAGCGCTTCTTTTATCGTTCCCGATGCTTCGAAAGGCCCGATCCATGTGACACTCGAAATCTGGGACAAATTTGTTCCGGAAGAAAGCGTGACGATCAATTTTGATGCAGAGATCGAATAAAAAAAGCCACGAATTTTTTGAAATTCGTGGCTACAACTAAAAGCTTTAAAATTTACTTCACCAGCTTGCGGTACCGGATCCGTTTCGGAGCGGCGTCACCGAGGCGTTTTTTGCGGTTTTCTTCGTATTCGGAGTACGAACCTTCGAACGCATATACTTGCGAATCGCCTTCGAACGCCAGGATGTGTGTACAAATCCGGTCGAGGAACCAGCGGTCGTGGGAAATCACCACGGCGCAGCCGGCAAAATTCATGATTCCTTCCTCGAGGGCGCGGAGCGTGTTCACGTCAATATCGTTGGTCGGCTCATCAAGGAGTAACACATTGGCTTCGGTCATGAGGGTCATTGCCAGGTGCAGGCGGTTGCGCTCACCACCGGAAAGCACGCCTACTTTTTTATTCTGGTCGGAACCATTAAAATTGAACTTGGAAATGTAGGCCCGGGCATTCACTTTCTGGTTGCCGATCTCTACAAAATCATTTCCTCCTGAAATCACCTCAAAAACCGTTTTGTCCGGGTGGATGTCTTTGTGCGTCTGGTCAACATAACCGATTTTGACAGTTTCACCTACGGTAAATTCACCACCGTCGGGTTGCAGCTCGCCCATGATCATTTTGAAAATCGTGGTTTTACCGGCACCGTTCGGCCCGATGATCCCTACGATTCCCGCCGGAGGAAGCTTAAAATTCAGGTCGTCATACAGCAATTTATCTCCAAAGGATTTGGCCACGTGGTTTGCATCAATGACATTGTTCCCCAAACGCGGCCCGTTCGGGATTGGAATTTCGAGTACGTCTTCCTTATCTTTCAGCTCTTCGGAAAGCATTTTGTCGTAGTTTGCCAAACGGGCTTTGCTTTTCGCCTGGCGCGCCTTCGGGTTCATGCGTACCCACTCGAGCTCTTTTTCGAGCATTTTCTGGCGTTTGGAAGCCGATTTTTCTTCTTCTTTCAGGCGCTTGCCTTTCTGCTCCAGCCAGGAGGAGTAATTTCCTTTCCACGGAATGCCTTCGCCACGGTCCAATTCGAGGATCCAGCCGGCTACATTATCGAGGAAATAACGGTCGTGGGTTACGGCTATCACCGTTCCGGCATATTGCTGCAAGTGCTGCTCCAGCCAGTCGATCGACTCGGCATCCAGGTGGTTGGTCGGCTCATCCAGGAGCAAAACATCCGGATTTTGCAAAAGCAAGCGGCATAAGGCCACGCGGCGTTTCTCACCCCCGGAAAGCGTTTCAATCAGCTGGTCATCCGGCGGACAACGCAAAGCATCCATCGCACGCTCCAGTTTGGTGTCGAGTTCCCAGGCATCCAGGGCATCGATTTTGTCCTGCACCACTCCCTGGCGGGCAATCAGCTTGTCCATTTTTTCCGGGTCGTTGAGCACCTCCTCATCCATAAAGGAATTGTTGATGTCTTCGTATTCCTTGAGTACATCTACCGTTTCCTGGGCGCCTTCCATCACGATTTCTTTCACGGTTTTCTTCAGGTCGAGCTCCGGCTCCTGGGCCAGGTAGCCCACGCTGTAACCGTCTACGAAAACCACATCACCGATATAGGATTTGTCAATCCCGGCAATGATTTTCATTACCGTCGACTTACCGGAACCGTTCAAACCTATGATCCCGATTTTGGCCCCGTAGAAAAAAGACAGGTGAATATTTTTAATGATCTGTTTCCCCTGCGGCGTTGTTTTGGAAACGCCACGCATGGAAAATATTACTTTTTTATCGTCTGACATAGTATTAAAGGATTTGAAGGCAAATTTACCGCTTTTTTCGGGAAGTGCAAAAATGGGACGGCATAAGTTTTCCGGGTTTTCACCTGCCATCGTTCTGATATTCATGAATCTTTGTATTTTTGAGCTTCGAATCTGATTATGCGTAGCTGTTCATCTTACATTTTTCTGCTGTTTAGCCTGTTCTTCTTTTCCGCAGCACAGGGACAGTTGCGAAACCTGCCGCGCAATTACATCCACAAGATTTTTTTTGATACAACGGATATCACGAAAGCCCAATTCCTGGCTTACCCGGTGGTAGCATACGCCCCGGAAACAAGCGTTGAATTCGGTTTAAGCGGCCTTTATGTCAAATACGCCAAAGGCGACACGAACAACCGTTTGAGCGAAATCAACGGCTTTACTTTTTATACCCTGAGAAAACAGTTCGGCGGCTTTTTCGAGCATGCGATTTATTCCGACAAAAACAGGTGGTTTTTCCTGGGGAAAGTCAAATTCCAGAGCTTTCCGCTTTCGTATTACGGCATCGGGCCGCATACGCTGAACCAGAAACTGGCCCTGATTGACGCTTTTCAGTTCCAGGCAAAAGAACGGGTATTGCGTAAGTTCTATAAATCATTTTATGGCGGGATCGAGCTGGATTTTCAGCACCTGAGCAATGTCGATTTTGAGCATCATGACCCGGCCGTTCCCTTCGAGCTGCCTCCCGGTAACGAAGGATCCAATAATTTCGGACTGGGTGCGGGTTTGTTGTTTGACAACCGCCACAATGTGCTCAATGTGCGCCACGGCATGTTTGCAGAGCTTGCTTTCCTGCATTACGACAAAGCTTACGGAAGCGACTATACCTTTACCTCTATTTTCTCCGATTTCCGCTGGTTTCATCCTGTGCGTAAACGCAATGTGCTTGCCCTCCATGCCATTGGCCAGTTCAGCAACGGAACACCACCTTTCAATCAACTGGCCCTGATGGGTGGCGAAAGCATGATGCGCGGTTATTATACGGGCCGCTACCGCGATAAAAACCTGGTCGCTTTCCAGGCCGAATACCGGATGCTCCCGGTGAAATTCACCAAACGTTTCGGGGCAACAATTTTTGGCAGCGTCGGAACGGTTTCACCATCGCTTCAAAGTTTCAAGGCCAACCATTTTGTGCTTTCGGGCGGCGCCGGCCTGCGCTTTTTGCTTTTCCCGAAAAAAGACATCTGGACCCGGCTGGATTTTGCCTTCACCCGCGAAGGACATGGCATTTATATTTTCATCGGGGAAGCCTTTTAGCTTATTTGCCGAAAAGAAAACCGCTTATTCAAAAACTTCTTTTATATTTAGCGCTCTAAACAAGCACTATGAATACTGATTCCAAGGCCGCCACGCCGTTGAATGTCCCGAAAGACTTTACCAAACCGACCAAATCCTTTAAAAAGCATATTTTTCTTGCCGTCAGCGCCCTCTTTCTCTTTGTGGGACTGTATTTAACGCTTATGCTCTGGTTCGCTTTCAAGGGCTACAAACTGATGGGAATTGCTTTCATGGACGACGGCAACGGCTGGTATTTTGTCAGCGGGATCATCCTGATGCTGCTTTCCTTTTTCATGGTGAAATCCCTCTTCATTTTTGGGAAAAAGCGCGATACGCCGGATCTTGAAATTAAGCAGAAAGATCAACCGGAACTTTTTGATTTTGTTTATAAAATTGCCGATCAGGCAGGAGCACCCAGACCGCACCGGATTTTTCTTTCGGCACGGGTAAATGCAGGGGTATTTTATGACCTCTCTATTTTTAACCTGATTTTTCCAACTAAAAAGAACCTCGAAATCGGTTTGGGCCTTGTGAATACACTTAACAAAGGTGAGTTTAAAGCCATTCTTGCCCACGAATTCGGCCATTTTGCCCAAAAGTCCATGTTGCTCGGCCGTTATGTTTATGTAGCCCAGCAAGTAGCCGCCCGGATTGTTTCCAAACGCGATTGGCTGGACCACATTATCCGCGGTTTGTCGCAAATTGATCTCCGGGTAGCCTGGATCGGCTGGATCATTTCCATTATCATCTGGGGAATGCGCTCCCTGATTGAAGTGCTTTTTGGCCTTGTTGTCCTCGCTGACCGCGCTTTATCCCGCGAAATGGAATTCCAGGCCGATAAAGTTGCCGTTTCGCTTACCGGAAGTGACGCCCTGATTCATGCGCTCTCCAAATTGCGCGCTGCGGATGAAGGTTATCATGCAGCGATCAATACATTAGATGAATTACTGAAAGACAAAAAAGCCGCGCCGGATCTTTTTGCCCTACAAAGCAATTACATTATCCAGATGCGGAAAGTTATGAATGATCCCGGCTTCGGTGCTTCGCCTGAAAGAGAGGGAAGTGACAGCAGCAAGCGGATTTTCACCAACTCGCTCAGCACGCCCGAAATGTGGTCTACCCACCCGGCCGACATGGACCGGGAAGCTAACGCCAAAGCGGTTTATATCTATTCAGACATTGACGAAACGCCGGCCTGGCAGATCTTCCGCTCGGAGGAGGAGCTTCGGGAAGAAATAACACGGAAACTCCTTGCAACTTCCGAAACAGAAAGTGAAGTGATTTCTGCCACGGAGAGTATCCGAAAAATGGACGAAGAAGAGTTTAACTGGTCTTTTCTTTCACCGGAATATAAAGGTGCTTACCTTGCCCGAAATGTCTTTTCAAACTTTGCAAAAGTATCGGATGCGTTTGACCTGAGCCTGGATGACGACCTGCACAAAGCGTATGCAGCCTGCTACCCGGACGACCTGCGCGAAAAACTGAATTTGCACCGCGAGCTGAAACAGGAAATCCTGCAGTTGGAAGCTGTTAACCGCGATGCGGAGAAACGCAAAATTATGTATAAGGGCAAGCAAATCAGGCGCTCGGAATTACCGGAAGTTATCTCGGAACTCAAACGCGAAGAAGAAGCAACGCGCAAACAACTGGCTGACCATGACCGTTTGTGCCGCTCGGTGAATTACCAGGTGGCCAAAAACAAAAGTCCTTTTGTATTGAATTACCTGCGTTCGCTTTACAGCCTGGTCCATTATGCCGAACACAGTGTTTCGAACCTGAACGATATGCTCGGAAAATTCAACTTTACGCTGAACCTCGTGCTTTCGAGCCGGGCCAGTGACGATAATATATTCGAGCTGCTGAAGGTAGCCAACCAGCTGCACGATGTGCTTTCCGGCATTTATACTGACAGCAGCCAGGTGCTTGTTGATACACAGATCCAGCAAAAGCTGGAAAAGCCTTATGCCGAATTGTTCGAAGATTTCAAACTTCCGAAAGCAAACCGCGAAAACCTCAATGGCTGGCTGAATAGCGTGAATGGCTGGATTTCCCTCGCCCAGGACAATTTGTACAAATTACGCAACCACGCTTTGGAACACATGCTTTTCGTGGAAGGAAAAATCCGCCGGGCTTACGAAAACAACAGCGAAATAGACTTGGAAACCGGGAAAATCGAGCAACCGGAAAGCTACCCGGTTTTATTGCCCGGGAAAGAGCGTAGAACCGGTTTTGAACTGAGCTTTGCCGATCGCTTTTTTGCCGGGATCGGCCTTTTCCCGAACCTCGCCAAGTTTACCGTCTCAGCTTTGATCGTTGCAGCAGCAGTAATTGCAGGCAGCGTAGACAAACAAACAGCGATTTATTTCTACAACGGTTTGGGCATCCCGGTTAAAATCCGCTGCGAGGAAAAAAACCTGGTTTTGCAGCCCGGTGCTTCTTCCAAAATGGACGTTGACCCGGCAGACTACCGGATCGTCAGTACCAGCATGGACGGAAAGCCAATCGATAATTTCGTGTTACCGGTTACTGACTGGAGTCACAAATACGTCTATAATGTCGCCAATGCAGCGTATTTCATCGAGGCTTCATCGTCTTATGGTTATGATGCCCAGTATTCCGAATCTGAAATCGGTGCCCCAAAATGGTTTAGCACCAAAGCGGACTATGTGCTCGAAGACCTTCCGGCAAGCATTTACTCCAGATACAGCGAATTATACCGGACAGCACTGGGTCCGCTCAAAACCTTTGATCCGCAATATATTCCGGGCATCATGTCACCCGGAAAGGAGTTAAAAAAAATGATTACGAGCCACGTCAAATGGGACCCTGCCAGCGATCCTTCGATTTTGTCCTGGATTGCTTTAAGCGAATTGATTGACCCGAAGCACCAGCTTGTCAATGAACGCCTGCGGAAAGACCCGTTTGAAGTTGTATCCTGGCGCTTTTTACAGGACAATGCACCGGCAAGTCAACAAGCCCGATTTATTGCAAAACTGAACACCCTGGCAAAAAAGTATCCACAGAACAGCGATCTGAAATACCTGCAAATCCGCAGTATGGAAAATGGGCAACAACAAAACCGGCTTTTCCTCGAATTGAGCGCCAAATACCCGGAAAATGCCTGGTTTGCCTTAGCTGCCGGGCACATTTATGCCGGTCGTGAAAACTGGAAAGAAGCGCTCAAAAAATTTAGTATTGCCCTGGAAAGATCCCGCGCTTTGAGCCAATTGTTTTGCAAAGATGTTGAACGCGTTGCCCGTATGGCCAAGCAGTTAAATGCCAACACCCTTACACCTGCAGCGCTGAATGAAAACGATTGGGTGTTGTATTACAGGGGACTGGAAGCGGGCATGGATCAGTACACCCAGGATTTGAACAGCAGGTTCTTTTACATGCTTTCCCAAAAAGATATTGCCCAGGCACAAAACACCCTGCAATCCATCGAAAGCCCGTTTAAAGAACACTTTGAATGGTTTCTCGCCGCCTCCAATGAGCTGGACACCGTGCTGATCAATAAAGTACTCGATCATCACGGCGTTCAAACTGTTACGCAAGACAATATTGCCACTGCCATCGGTTTGCTGCTCCGGCACAATCGTCCGGTGCAGGAATTCACCAAACAGTTTATCATCGGAAATCAGATGGAAAAGCAGCAAGCACAAGCTTTCACCGAATTTGTTTCCAAGGCCAAAAGCGCTTCGCCGGCTGAGCTTGAAAAGATCCTTTTCCGGATGGAAGACTTCAGCCTGGGGGCCAAATGCCGCCTGATCGCTAAAATAGCGCGCTACAACAAGGTACCCGAAAGCTGGAACAAAATCATCGACGGCGTTTTGTTCATTATGGAAAAGCCTGTATTCTTTGATGAAAATGCCAATTAATTCAGCGCGGAAAATTCCTTAATTTTCATTACCTTTGCGCCTCATGAAGTTTGAAGAGTTACATTTAAATGAGCAATTGCTGGAAGCCATTTTTCATATGGGTTTTGAGAATGCTACGCCAATCCAGGAAATGGCTATTCCGAAAATACTGGGAAACCGCGACCTGATTGCCTGTGCGCAAACCGGAACCGGGAAAACCGCGGCTTTCATCCTGCCTATCCTGAATAAGCTAACGGGCAAGGAAGATAACCTGATCGATACGCTCATTATTGTACCGACGCGCGAGCTTGCCATACAGATTGAGCAGGAAATCCAGGGACTCTCCTACTTTGTTTCCATTGGTTCAAAGGCTATTTATGGCGGTGGTGACGGGAAAGACTGGGACGAGCAAAAGCTCGCGCTCAAGGAGGGTACGGACATCATTGTCGCTACGCCGGGCAAATTGCTTTCTCATATTAACCAGGGTTACGTCAACTTTTCGAAACTCCGCCACCTCGTGCTGGACGAAGCAGATAAGATGCTGGACATGGGCTTTATGCCGGACCTTATTAACATTATTTCCAAATTGCCGACGGAACGGCAAACCCTGATGTTCAGCGCTACAATGCCACCAAAAATCCGCGACCTGGCCCGGAAAATCCTCAAAAACCCGGAGGAAATCACGCTTTCGATTTCAAAACCGGCAGCCGGGGTGACGCAAACGGTTTACCTCAGTCACGACAACCAGAAAATTCCGCTGATTAAACACCTGCTTTCCGAGCGGGAACACTATACTAGCATCATTATTTTCACGTCTTCCAAAAGCAAGGTCAGCGAGATTGTTGCCGGGCTCGGGCGCAATGGATTTAAGGCCAAAGGCGTTTCTTCCAACCTCGACCAGCATCAGCGGGAAGAAGTATTGCTCGGTTTCCGTTCCAAGCGCACCCGGATTATTGTAGCTACCGATGTGATGAGCCGCGGGATTGACATCAAGGAAATCAACCTGGTGATCAATTACGATACGCCTTTTGATGCGGAAGATTATGTACACCGCGTAGGACGTACGGCACGCGCCAATACCAAAGGTGAAGCCATTACACTTGTCAATGAGCGCGATATGCGCAAGCTGGCCAGCATCCAGAACCTGATTGAAGCAGAAATTCCTCAATTGCCGCTTCCCGAAGAATTGGGTCCCGGGCCTGAATTTAAGATTTCTGCTGCCAATCCCCGGAAAAACCGGAATTTTAAGCGCAAGTTTAAGAAGAAGCCGAAGACGGGCGATAAGCCTGCTTGATTTATCCACGCTTCACCGACGGTCAACCACCGTTTACCGATTTTTGTTTTCTAGGGGCGCAGGACTGTCATAATTTTGCTGCATGAATTCCTGATTTTCACAGAAATTTAATGACTTCGCAGGGCCTATTTCCCGAAAAATGTCGTAATTTTAAACCCGCAAAACCAAAAACGAGCTTATGAAAAAACTCATACTCCTATTCATTTGTTTCACCACCGTTTTAATTGCCCGTTCGCAAACGGTCGTTCAGGGCTTTATCGAGGATAAGCGGGGCAATGCGATCCAGTTTGCTTCGGTTTCGATCAAGGACAGCTACGACGGCACCATCGCAGATTCCATCGGACATTATGCGTTCAGCACAAGCGAAACCGGCGAAAAAGTATTTGTTGTGAATTGCCTCGGCTACAAGCCTTATGAGCAAACGATTATGCTGATCAAAGACAGTACGGTCAACCTGAATATCACGATGAAGGAAATGATCAATGAGCTGGCAGCCGTAACCATTACCGCCGGTTCGTTCGAAGCCAATGACAAAAAACGTTCTGCTGTGCTTAAACCCCTGGATATTGTGACCACTGCCGGGGCAAACGCCGATATTGCGGGAGCGCTGCAAACCCTCCCGGGCGCCCAGCGCGTGGGTGAAAGCGAAGGTTTGTTTATCCGCGGGGGATCTGCCGAGGAAAGTAAAATCATCATCGACGGAACGGTTGTCAACAAGTTCTTTTTCAGCTCCGTTCCGGGAATTGCACAACGGGGTCGTTTTTCACCCTTTTTGTTCAGCAGTACGGCCTTCAGTACGGGTGGATACAGCGCCTTGTACGGCCAGGCCCTGAGCGCCGTTTTGAATCTCGAAAGCGTTGATTTACCGGAACGAAGTGAAGCCCAGGCAGGAATTTCACCGATTTTCAGTTTTGCCGGCTTCCAGAAAGTAAACAAAAACAAAAAATTCAGCTGGGGAACCAGTTATTCTTACTCCAACCTGACCTTGTATATGAAAATGATCCCGCAAAAACAGGATTTTTTCAAAGCGCCTGACGGCCACAACGTGGATTTCAACATGCGCTATAAAACAAAAAAAGGGATCCTTAAATTTTACGGCTATTACACTTCCAATGGTATAGGCATGCGCTCCGCATCGCTTGACAGCACGGGACTGAAAAACATGTTCCGCCTGCAAAGCTCCAACTTTTTCACCAATGTCAGCTGGAAACACCTGTTTGGCCGGAACTGGAAATGGTACAATGTAGCGAGCTACAGTTACAATGACGATAAGATCAACATGCAGCTGCAAAATGCGAACAATGAGCCGGTACCGTTTACATCCGCTACCGCCCCTTATTATTCGACAATGGACATCCGCTCTTTTGAGAGCATGTCGCAATTCCGCTCTGTCCTGGACAAGAAGCTCAATGCACTTAATGCGATCCGTTTTGGCGGTGAGGTCTGGTACAACAAAAACAGGTCGAACATTAAAATGTACGGTACGGAATTCAACGTTCCGATCGAAGAAACGTATTCGGCCGCATTTGTAGAATCCGATATTTATGCGAGTAATAAACTGGCTTTCCGTCCGGGAATTCGCTACGAATATTCCAATCTTTCCATGAAATCCAGTGTTGCACCACGCCTGAGCTTGTCTTATTTATTGTCAAAACCAAGCCAGCTGAGCTTCGACTACGGGATTTTTTACCAGACACCGGACCGCAAATACCTGGTTCAAAATGCCAATTTCAAACCCATGCGCGCCGATCATTATATCCTGACCTTCCAGCATTTATCCGAGTTTTACACCTTCCGCACACAAGTTTACTACAAGGATTACAAAAACCTGCTGAAAACGGATATCACCAACCAGTTTGCCACCAGCACTGACGGGCACGGTTACGCCAAAGGGTTCGAATTGTTCTGGCGGGATAAAAAAACCATTAAGGGAGTGGATTACTGGGTGAGCTATTCCTGGCTGGATACAAAACGCGAGTATTTGAATTTCCCGATTTTCACCCAGCCTACCTTCTCCGCCGAGCGTACAGGAAGCTTGGTCATCAAAAAATTCTGGATGAAGCACATGTTCGGGATCAACTGGAGCTTCAACTGGGCAACCGGACGTCCGTATTACAACCCGAACAGGCCGGCAAGCGAATACCTGAGCGACCGGACACCGTTTTACAGCAGCAATAACTTCAGCTTCAACTGGATTAAAACCATCAAAAAAACCTTTGCTGTGTTTGTTCTCGGCGTGAATAATGTTTTTGCCCAACCGCAGATTTTTAGCTATACCTATAGTTCCATGCCGGACGCCAATGGGATTTACCAACGCGACAACCTTACCCCACCTGCCAAAATGAGTTTCTTTATCGGTGCTTTCTTTAGCTGGGGTGTTGACCGTACCCAGCAAAATATCAACGGAAACCTGTAATTTAATCTTTCCGGATAATTTCGGAACAGAATTTGTAAAGTGAATTGTTTAATTTAAAAAAAACCTGAATATGAAAACTCTAGTTCTACTTGTTGCCACGGTGTTAGGCACTGCTACTTTGAATGCTCAAAGTAAATATGAAACCGGAATGACCAAAGCGATGGCACAGTTCGAAGCGGCCAAAACAACTTCCGAATTATTGTCTGCATCCGCTATGTTTGAACGCATTGCCGACGCTGAAAAAGACGAATGGCTGCCCTATTACTACGCTGCTTTAACCAACAATATGGCTTCCTGGATGGACGAGAAAGCCGACAAGGACAAAATGGCTGAAAAAAGCATCGCCATGGTTGAAAAAGCAGAATTAATTGAAGGCAGCAATGCTTCCGAATTATACTGCATGCGTAACATGATTGCCAGTTCACAAATGATGGTAAATCCCATGGAACGCTGGCAAACTTACGGCGCCGAAGCAAACAAAGCGCTGGAAAATGCAAAAAAAGCAGATCCGAATAATCCCCGCATTTACTTCCTCGAAGGACAGGCTATTTTTAATACGCCGGAAGCTTTCGGAGGCGGTAAAAAGAATGCCAAGCCTTATTTTGAAAAATCAGTAGCTTTGTACGAAACCTTCGTCCCTGCTTCAGACATGCACCCGAAATGGGGCAAGGAAGAAGCGGCCGGGATGCTCAAACAATGTAACGAATAAGTCAAAAAGCGGCCGGGTATCCCGGCCGCTTTTATTACGGCTTGTTAATAAAAAATGCAATCACAACCTGAGCCGTATTAAATCATTTGGTTTTAATCCCTGAAAAATCAGCATCATACCTACCAAAAAAGTTCAGCCAGATCAAACGTGAAAAACGAAAAGTAAAGGGCATCAGCGCAAGCATACTTAAGGATACCAAAAGCAGGTAAACCGCTGTTGACAAGTGAAACAACCAGCTATCCAGTGCCCAGGTGATTACAAACCAAGCCACCATGAGGGCATAGCTGACATACATCGCTCCGTAAAAATAACCGGGCTCTTTCTCGTATTTCTCACCGCAGCAACTGCATCTCGTGTGCATTTTGTCAAATCCTCTCAGGTTAAAGGCCGAGTCGCTAAAAACATTTCCCTGCTTACATTTAGGACATTTGTTGCGAAAGACGGAATAAAGAATATGTTTCATGTCAATTACTTTAAATTGTTCAGGCTACCTGGATTTCAGGGATCATGATCACAGTTGCCTTAATTGAATTGGAGATCAGGCACGCTGCTTCGGATTTTTGCAACACACGCTCCGCTTTTTGCCGGTCATTTTCGTCTTTGATCTTTAACAACGGCTCAAGGATAATTTCTGTCATCAGGAACTTACCCTCAACCTTTTCCAGTTTTCCTTTTGACTTACACGAAAATTCTTCGAAGTCTAGCCTTGAATTTTCAGCAACCGCCAGGAATGTTGTCATCAGGCAACTGCTCACTGCAGCCGTAAACAAGTGTTCAGGCGACCATAAGCCCGGAACCCCTTTATCAAATTCGGGTGGAGTAGCCACCTCAATGCAATTCCCTTTTTCGCGGCTCAGCTCCGGTGAACACATTACCCCCCGGCGATCAGTATTCCACTGAATATCCACTTCATAAAAATGTGTTTCCATGTCAGACAATTTTTTTTAACAAACCAAACCAGCTTCCCCCGTTATATACTTCTTTATAACCATTTGATTTCAGTATATTTTTAGCTGCGCCGCTACGCATCCCTGATGCACAACAGGTAATCACAACTTTTTCTTTCGGAATTCCTGATAATTTTCCAGGGATTTGCTGCAGGGGAATATTCAACGACCCTGGGATATGGCCTCCAAGGTATTCCGACGGTGTACGGACATCAACGATAACCGCCCCGCGTTTCATGAGCGCCATATAATCGGTTCTGGAACCCAGGCCGATTAATTTTTTCAGTGTTTCCATCATGATCCTCTGCTTTACGAATGAAGGGATTGCAGGTAATTGACATCAAGCCAGGAACCGCCGTTGTAACAAATCATGTCCTGACCGACCAGGAAATTCGTTACAACCCCGCTCCGGGCCCCCGACGCACAGCATAGAACCAGGGGTTGCTGAAGCTTTTTGATTTCATCCAGCCGTTCCTCAATTTCATTCATGGGAATGTTTAATGAACCGGACACATGTCCGCCACGGAACTCGTCTGTGGAACGCACATCAATCACCGTTCCTTTCTTCTCTTTGATAATTTGTTCGAGCATCATAACTTATTTATTTTCTGTATTTTTATTTTTTGTATGCGTTTCACGGCGGAACATCGAAAACAACAGTGCTCCCATAATACAACCGTAAAGCGTACTGTTTATCGGGCTGGCGCTAATCGAACAGCTACCGGACGCACAACCGACAAAGTGATAATAAAGGTAGCCCCCTACCCCGCCCAGCGTTCCGCCGATCAGCTCAAATTTGTATTTATTTAACAAGTTCATTTAACCTTATTTTTGACCTTACAAGTTGATATTCCAACAAGATAATAGAGCGGACAAAAACCAAACAGCCCGGTAAGGATTAAAACAGCGGCGAGCACCAACAGGATAATGGTACTGAAGCCTGAAAGTTGTCCTGTAAAATAGAGCACAACAATGATTGCTGCAGCTGCAAATCTTACCAGCTGATCAGTCAAACCTACGTTCTTTTTCATGACTTTTCATTAAAGGTTTACACTGCAAAATTGCAAACCCTGAAAGAAAATGACAGCTACTTTTGTTACATAAGGGTGATTTTATTCCTGCCGAGCTTCACTTTCCCCATCAACTCCAGCTGTTTCAGGAGCCGTGAAACAACAACGCGAGCGGTTCCCAGCTCTTGAGCAATTTGTTCGTGTGTGATTACCAGGGTGTTGTTATGGGTCAATTCTGTTTTGGTTCGTATGAAGTTCAGCAAACGCTCATCCATTTTCTGAAAAGCCACCGCATTTACCACATCCAGCAGCTCTTCAAAACGTTTGTGATACAGCCTGAAAATGTAATCCAGCCACTCCGGGAATTCTTTCATGAGGTGTTTAACCCGGTCGACAGGAATGAACAAGATCTCCGTTTCCTCTTCTGCTATCGCTTTGACTTTGCTTGTGTCCTGGTGAATCCCGCCTAAAAAAGACATAATACAGCTTTCGCCGGCCGTGATATAATACAACAGGATTTCACGCCCGTCTTCCTCGCCGCGCATCACACGAATGCTGCCTTTCGAAACCAATGGGACAGCCTTGATGTAAGCTTGTTCGTGAAGAATGACTTCGTTTTCCTTAAAGGTCTTGCTAAACCCGATTTCCCGAAGTTTCTCAAGCAATTTGCCTGATGTAAGCGCATTTAAAAATAGTGGACTTTCCATGGATCGTATGGTGCAAAGCTAAAAAATAAACAAACATACCGATAAAAAAGTGCAGCAGCAGGAAAGAATTTTATGGATGACCATCTAATTCGCTATCCATAAAGAAACTCTGTCTAAAGCCAGGAAAATGGTGAACAAACACAAATTTGACTATCTTTGATTTATGAACATCATTGCGGACAGCGGCTCCACCAAATGCGACTGGGTTATTCTTCACCAGGGAGGGAAAAAAACACTTTCAACCCGGGGATTGAACCCCTTATTTTTGAGCAGGGAGGAAATGGCCGCTACTGTGCTGGAAAATGAGGCTTTACTTTCCGTAAAAGACGAAATCGAGCGAATTTATTTTTATGGGGCAGGCTGTGCGAATCCTGAACTGAATTCCAAAATCGCCGGCGTACTTCAGCACGTGTTTCAGCAGGCAAAAATTACGGTCGACAGTGATCTAAAGGCCTGTGCACTGGCAACATACGACAATAACCCCGCCATCTCCTGTATTCTTGGCACAGGCTCCAATTCCTGTTATTTTGATGGCAAAACGCTTTCACAACAGCTTCCGGCGATTGGTTATATTCTCGGAGATGAAGCCGGTGGAGCCTATTTTGGCAAAAAACTCCTGAGCGCCTTCCTCTACCGGCAATTGCCGCAGCAGCTTTCGAAGGAGCTGGAAAGTCGCTTTGAGCTCAGCAAAAGCAAAATTATCGACCAGGTTTACCGTCAGCCCGATGCCAATGTATACCTCGCCTCTTTTGTGCAATTCCTGGCGGAACATGCCCAGGATAGCTATGTTAAGGCGATGATTTATGAAGGTTTCAAACATTTTCTCTCGGTCCACGTCTGCGCCTACCCCGATTACCGGAAAACCGATGTGCATTTCATCGGGTCGATTGCCTTTGTTTTCCGGGAAGAGCTCCATAAAGCTGCGAAAGAGCTAGACATCAAAATCGGGCGGATCATTCAAAAACCGATCGACAGGCTGGTGGAATACCACCTGAATTATTTGACTTGATGCCAGGCCCGAGTACTAAAACCAGCATCTATTTAAGTCATCCGGTAGTAAGGCTGAAGCAGATCAGCTTTTAAAACCGATCCGTTTGCGTTCCGATTGCTCCTCCGATTGTTTGTCTTTGCTCAGCAAATAATTCAAGGCATCGTAAACATCGGTAAATTGTTTGTCATAAGTCGTTTCCAGTTCTTTCAGTTTTTCGGTTAGTTCAATCTGATTCAGGGCAAACCGGCGGATGGCAACAAAGGTGCGCATGATTATACTATTGACTTCAATGGCTTTATCGCCGTTTAATACAGTCGAAAGCATTGAAACTCCCTGCTCAGTAAAGGCAAAAGGCATGTATCTCGTTCCGCCTCTTTTGTTTGAAGTGCAGAAATTGCACCTCAAAACTTCCCATTCATTTTGGGTCAGTTCAAACATAAAATCAGGAGGAAAACGCTTCAAATTAGCCTGAACTGCACGTTTCAGGTATTTGGTTTCGGATTGGTACATTTCAGCCAAATCCAAGTCCAGCATCACTTTTTAGCCGCGCACCTCAAAAATTTTGGCGTGAATTAGTTGGATGTCCATAGCGATATCAGCTTAAAAGGTAAGTATTAAACTAAAATAAAGAGGCGAAAATTACTTTCCGATACAAAATTTACTGAAGATATTCCCCAGCAAGTCATCGGTAGAGATATCGCCCGTAATTGAGCCAATATGAAACATCGCCTGGCGGATATCCATCGCTACAAAATCGCCGGTAACGTTGGTTTCCAGACCGGTTTGGGCCTGGTTAAGTGAAAAAAGCGCTTTTTCGAGTGCTTCGATGTGGCGGGCATTGGTAACAATGGTACTTTGCTCCAGGTCTTTGTTGTGCAGGATTAAATCCACCATGTTTGATTTCAAGGCGTCGATTCCCGTGTTGTGCTTGGCCGAAACCGGTAACGCGGAAATTCCACCGATATTCTGAGGCAGTAAAGCGGGATCAACCGTATCGATTTTATTAAACAGAACGAGCATTTTTTTGTCGGGATGCTGTCTCTGAACCTCAGAAACCCAGTTTTCAAAATGGAGCCTGTTCGCCAAATAACTTTGGCTGTCGGTGAGCAACAAAACGATTTGCGCCTGGCGAATTTTTTCGTAACTGCGCTCAATTCCAATGGCTTCGATGGTATCCTCCGTTTTTTCGCGGATCCCGGCCGTATCGATCAGGCGAAAGAGAATCCCCTCAATGTTTAAGGCTTCTTCAATCGTGTCGCGCGTGGTACCGGCAATGTTGGAAACGATCGCCCGTTCTTCGCCCAAAAGTTGATTCAAGAGTGTTGATTTACCGGTATTCGGTGAGCCGACAATAGCGACGGGAACGCCATTTTTGATCGCATTTCCCAATTCGAAAGAGGAAATCAGCCGCTCGATATAAACGATCACTTCCGAAACAAGCGCTTTCAGTTCGCTGCGGTCGGCAAATTCAACGTCTTCCTCCGCAAAATCGAGTTCCAGTTCAACGAGCGAAGCGAAATGAATGAGCTTTTCACGCAGCTCCTTCAGTTCGTTCGAAAACTTACCCCGCATCTGGTTCATCGCAATTTCGTGGGCCTTTCGTGATTCGGAAGCGATCAGGTCCGCCACTGCTTCCGCCTGGGAAAGGTCCATTTTTCCGTTCATGAAAGCGCGCATCGTAAACTCACCCGCCTCAGCCATCCGGCAGCCCTTTTGCAGCAGCAATTTCAGGATTTCCTGTTGGATGTACTGCGAGCCATGACAGGCAATTTCAACGGTTTGTTCTCCCGTAAAGCTTTTCCCGGCATGTAAAACGGTGAGCAATACTTCATCCAGCACCGAATTATCCGAACGCATAACCCGTCCGAAATGTGCCGTGTGTGATGCTGCTGAGCTGATCGGTTTCGAAAAAATCCCCTCCGTAATTTCAAAGGCTTTGGGTCCTGAAACACGAATTACGGCAATCGCGCCGGAACCGGCCGCGGTAGACAAAGCACAAATCGTATCCTGTGTGTTGAACATGCCGCAAAATTAGTGAAAAGTTTGCCACTAAGGCTCAAAGACACGAAGGTGACACAAAGAATATTTCTGACTTTTATAATCCCCGGATAATATAACTGAAATCTAAATTTGTAGTGTCCGGCATAAATGAGAGAAGTGAGGGACAGAAAAAGTCAGAGTGGAAAAGCAATACATTCGAGGCGTTTACGTAGGTGACCTGTCGCCCTACTCGAATTGTATTGCTCCAGGATGGCTTTTTCTCCGAACGGCTTCATTTGTGCCTTGACCTTTTGGTTCATTTGGGTCAAGCCAAAAGAATATTTCCCTATCTTTGTAAAAAAAGAGATTCATGGCCGGTAGTGTAAATAAGGTAATTTTGATTGGTAATTTGGGGCGTGACCCGGAAATCAGGCGGCTCGAAAACGGGGCAGTTGTAGCCAATTTTCCCCTTGCGACTTCCGAAACGTATACTGACCGGAATACCGGTGAAAAACGCGACAATACCGACTGGCATAATATCGTGGCCTGGCGCGGCCTGGCGGAAATCATTGAGAAATACGTCAAAAAAGGAACGAAAATCTATGTCGAAGGCAAGCTGAAAACACGCAGCTACCAGGACAAGGACAACATTACGCGTTATGTGACCGAAGTGCTGGCCGAAGACATGACGATCCTTTCCCGCCCGGAAGGCCAAAACCCTTCAAGTGAAGAAAAGCCGGTTTACCCGAGCCAGGGACCTCCTACTCCACCGCAGCCCATGAACAACCTGATGGACGATGTGGACGACGATTTACCTTTTTAAATCTGTTCCATGAGCGGAATTGTCATTTCCATCCTGCTGATTTTAATTTTACTCGTTTGTTCGGCCCTGATTTCGGGCTCGGAAGTAGCCTTTTATTCCCTCAGCCCGGCTCAGAAAGACCAACTCAAACAGGAACAGGCTTCGAGCGCTATCCTGGCTAAAAAACTACTCGACAAGCCCCAGGAATTGCTTGCCACCATCCTGATCGCCAACAATTTTATCAATGTCGGTATCGTCATTTTATCCAGTTCCCTGCTCACGCAGCTTTACCCGCCTACGCCCGAAAACGAGACCATACGCTTCATCCTCGAGATTTTCCTCATTACCTTTGTTATTTTACTGATCGGTGAGGTCATTCCCAAGGTGTATGCGACCAAGAACGGGGTGCAATTTGCCAAGTTCATGGCGCGCCCGCTCTATTTTTTCAGTAAAATCCCGCCTTTTTCCTGGCTGAAGATCTTCCTGACGAAGGGAACAAACATCATCAACAAATATGCAAAAAAGCGAGCCATCAAGATTTCGAGCGATGAACTTGAACAAGCGCTTGCACTGACCAAGGAAGAAACCACCACCGCAGAAGAACAGCGCATCCTGGAAGGGATCATCAAATTCGGAAATACGGATGTAAAGCAGATCATGCGTTCCCGCATGGAAGTGGAGGCCTTTGAAGAATCGTCCAGCTTTAACGAAATCCTGGAATTTATCCTCGATGCCGGTTATTCGCGCATCCCGATTTACCGGAAAACCTTTGACGATGTGATTGGAATTCTCTATATCAAAGACCTGCTGCCTTATTTCGATGAAGGCGACAATTTTGAATGGAACAAACTCATACGCAAACCGTTTTATGTGCCGGAAAACAAGAAAATCGACGATCTTCTGAAAGAGTTCCAGACAAAAAAAATGCACATGGCCGTGGTAATCGACGAATACGGTGGCGCCAACGGCATTGTGACCCTGGAAGATGTACTCGAGGAAATCATCGGCGACATTACCGACGAATTCGATGAGGAAGACATTATTTTCCAGCAGCAAAACGAAAACGAATACATTTTTGAGGGCCGCACCTCCCTGATTGATTTCTATAAAATCCTGGAAATCGACGGGAAGGAATTCGACCTGGTGCGCGGTGAATCCGACACACTGGGAGGCCTGATGGTTGAAAATGCCGGGCGGATCCTCAAAAACAAAGAATTCCTGAAAGTAGGGAATTACAAACTGGTGGTTGAATCCTCCGATAAAAAACGTATCCGTTCCATCAAAGTTATCCGTGAAAACCATGAATAAGCTGAAATTCATCATTCCCGCCCTGCTCCTTATTTTGTTAAGCGCTTGCGGCGAAGAAAACACCATTCCGAAACCGCCGACTTACCTGCGCCTCGATTTGCCGGAGCACAACTACAAAAAATATACCGAGAAAAATTGTGCGTATTCCTTTGAAGCAGCCCGTATTTTCACCATAAAAGACGTTTACGACCAGGATAAGAAGCTCACCTGCAATAAGGACATCGACCTGGGCGGGCTCAATGGGGTGATGTATTTTTCCTTTATCGAAATGAACGAGCCGCTGGCCACCTACATTGATTATGCCATCAATAAGGTGGATGAACATAAAATTAAGGCAACGGCCATTGAGGACGAACACATCATCCGCCAAAAAGACCGGGTTTTCGGTACTTTTTTTGAGCTCCAGGGCGACGTGGCAACCCCGTTCCAGTTTTACCTCACCGATTCCGTTTCGAAATTCGTGAGCGGCGTGATATACCTGAACAAAACACCGAAATACGATTCCCTCAAGCCAAGCCTCGATTACCTGAAAGAAGATTTGAACCGCCTGGTGGAAACATTTAAATGGTGACTAATTTGGTAATATGCTAATTAACTTGTCACAATTCATTTAACGCATTAGCATATTCAAAAATATTAGCACATTAGCACATTAACCGATTAGCACATTAAATAAAAATGAAAATACTGCTCTCTCCCGCCAAATCCATCCAGCTTCCGGAAAGCTATCCGAAGATAAAACCGACCATGGGAAAATTCCTGAAAGAATCGGAAACTTTGGTAAAAAAGCTCAAAAAATTCTCCCCGAAAAAACTGGCAGCCTTATACGCTGTGTCCAACGACATTGCGGAGTTGAATTACAACCGCTTCCAGGCCTGGGAAACCCCGCTTGAAGCCGGAGAAAATATTTTACCGGCAGTTTTTGCCTTTAACGGCGAAGTATACCGCGGTTTAAATGTAACGGAGCTTGCTCCCCGGGAAATGGATTACATCAACGGGCATGTGCGGATCTTATCCGGGCTTTACGGCCTGCTGCAGCCTTACGACTTGATTTATCCGTATCGCCTGGAAATGGGCACCAAACTGGAAGTGAGCGCCAAAGTCAAAAACCTGTACCAGTTTTGGGGCGATAAAATCAGCAATCTCCTGAATTCCGAAGAAACGGAGTTGATCGTCAACCTCGCATCGGCTGAATATTTCAAGGCTGTAAATACCAAAAAAATCAAGGCGCAAATCATCACGCCGGTGTTCAAGGAATTCAAAAACGGCGAATACAAAATGCTGATGACCTACGCCAAAAATGCCCGCGGCGAAATGGCGCGTTACTGTGCCCAGCACAACATCGAAAAAGCCGAAGACCTGAAATCCTTCAACCTGTCGAATTACAAATTCATGCCGGAGCTTTCCACGGAGAGCGAGTATGTGTTTGTAAGGTAACGCAAAGAAACGCTAAGTTTCACGCAAAGAGCGCTAAGATTCTTATACCCTTCGCTTTTTGCCCAAACCTGGTGCCACTTAGCGTCAATCCGTGCCATCAGAGAAATCCGCGGGAGAAAACAGAAAAAATCCGCGCGTATCTGCGTCAATCAGCGGGAAACGGACAAAAAAAGCTACCGCGCAATCACGATAGCTTCTTTATCTATATTAAATTGTAGTTTACTTCTTGAAATCGAGGATCGTCTTTTCGATGATCGCTACGCAATCCCGCAATTGTTCTTCCGTGATCACGAGCGGCGGAGCAAAACGGATGATGTTACCATGGGTCGGTTTTGCCAGCAAGCCGTTCTCTTTCAATGCCACGCACAGGTTCCAGGCCGTTTGACTATCCGGTGTATCGTTTACGATAATGGCATTGAGCAGGCCTTTTCCGCGTACTTTCACAATCAGGTCGGATTTGGCGATGATGCGGCTCATTTCTTCGCGGAAAATTTTGCCCAGACGTTCTGCGTTTTCGGCCAGTTGTTCTTCTTCCACCACTTCGAGGGCAGCAACGGCAACTTTAGCCGCAATCGGGTTTCCACCAAAGGTCGAACCATGCTGGCCCGGCTTGATAACTTCCATGATATCGTTGTTGGCCAGCACGGCTGAAACCGGGTAAACACCGCCTGAAAGGGCTTTCCCTAAAATCAGGACATCGGCTTTTACGTTCTCATGCTGAACAGCGAGTAATTTCCCCGTGCGGGCGATCCCCGTTTGTACTTCGTCTGCCATGAAAAGCACATGTTTTTTATCACAAAGCGCCTTCGAGCGGCTCAAAAAACCTTCGGAAGGTACATAAACACCTGCTTCCCCCTGGATCGGCTCCACGAGAAAAGCAACTACGTTGGGATTTTCCAGGGCTTTTTCCAGGGCATCGGTATCGTCATAAGGAATGGTGATAAAACCCGGTGTGTAAGGCCCGAAATTGGTATTGGAATCCGGATCGCTGGAGAATGAAACGATCGTGGTTGTGCGGCCATGGAAGTTTCCTTCGCATACAACAATCACAGCCTGGTTTTCAGCCACGCCTTTTTTCTCGTAGCCCCATTTACGGGCCAGTTTGATCGCCGTTTCAACCGCTTCGGCACCCGTATTCATCGGAAGCATTTTGTCGTAATTGAAATAATTCGTGATGAATTGCTCATAAACCCCGAGCGAATCGTTGTAAAATGCACGGGAAGTCAAGGCCAGCGTTTGTGCCTGATCAATAAGCGCCTGCGTGATTTTCGGGTGGCAATGGCCCTGGTTGACCGCCGAATAAGCGGAAAGAAAGTCATAATATTGCTTTCCCTCCACGTCCCAGACGTGAACGCCTTTACCTTTTGCCAATACAACCGGAAGCGGATGATAATTGTGGGCTCCGTGCTTGTCTTCCAAATTCATCAAATCCTGAGAAGATAATTTTTCCATAACTGATAACATAACCTTTAAATATTAGATTTTTTACCGCTCGTCACGGAGAGCTCGCATCCTTTCCTCGTTGATGGGGAGAAATCACCCGATTTCACAGCAAAAATAAAGCATATTTTCCAAAATTCAAAACCATCCCCCTTGTTTTCGGGGCTAAAAGCGGAAAAAAGAGATAAAAACTTAAAAAATCGTTGATTAAATGCCCTTTTGTTAAATCTTTTTAGTTTATTTGCGACGCTGAAACACCGGAGTTAGATTAATCCAGTAGAATCCAAATGATTTCAATCATTAAAAATCTGTTTATCCCGAATAAAAATGATTTTACGGACATTTTTGACCGGACCAAGTACCTGCTCGCTTACCGCCTGACACTTTTCCTGTCCATTGCCTTGAGCATTCTTTCAGTCATTCTTTTTATTTTATTTACCACCGCTTATTCCTACCTGACGCTTTCCGGCCTGATCGCTTGCCTGGCTTCGTTTATCTATATCCGCAAAACGGGAAAATACAAGTCCTTTATCCTGGGTTTTAACCTCGTAGGTGCCTTTCTTTGTATTTTCACCCTGTATTACGTGCAGGACCTTCCCCGGCTTGTGGATGGTTTCTGGATGATCATCAGTGCTGTTTTCTGTTTCCTGACGATGGGTCGGGTCTGGGGCGTTATTTTCATGGTGATCCATACCTGTGCGTTGGTTGGTTTTTACTTCTTCTTCATGAATGAGCAGATCCTGCTGATCAAGGCTTTGAGCTCTTCGCAGATTTTTGCCTTTGCCTTCAATATTTTAATTTGTTTCTCGATTATCGGTTACCTGCTTTGGCAAAACATCAAAACTTCGCAGGATGCCGAAAAGCAGCTGCAACAGGCAAAATCTTTTCTCGAAGACCAGTTTGACCTGATCAACAAGCAACACAACGAAAAAACCGTGCTTCTCAAAGAAATCCACCACCGCGTGAAAAACAACCTGCAGGTGATCGTTAGCCTTTTACGCCTTCAGCTGCGCGACATTAAAAACGAGGAGGACAGCAGCAAATTCAACGAATCGATCAACCGCGGTATGACCATGTCGCTTATCCACGAGAAGATTTACCAAACGGAAGATTTTTCCAATATCGACCTTGAGGATTACTTCCAGACGCTTGCCAAAGACATGGTGAACTCGTTCCAGGTAGAAAAAGAGATCAGCTTTGACATCAGCTGCGATGTAAAAAACCTGGGCTTAAAGCCCATTGTTCCTTTAGCCTTGATTTTCAACGAATTGCTTTCCAACTCCATCAAATACGCTTTTAAAGAACAAGCCCACCCCGAGATCTGTATGCAGATGAAAGAGCTGTCCGGTGAAAAAGTCGATGTGATTTATTCCGATAATG
>CBINGV010000012.1:0-24119 GCA_966250255.1 uncultured Flavobacteriales bacterium
ACTCCGAAATCCGGGAAAGTTAACGACTCACTTGGCAACTCATGAACTTATTTGTAATTTGTTTATCTTAGCCACCAAACCCATTTTATGAAAAATCTGATCTTTTTCCTCTTCCTGCTGCCGGCAGGCTTGGTTTTTTCCCAGGAAATGGCTGCCTACAAGGTTTTTACCAAAGAAGGAAAGAAGACCTCGTATGCCAAAATCGTGAAAGCGCTGGAAGGCAAGCAAGCTGTTTTTTTCGGTGAGCTGCACGATGACCCGATCGCCCATTGGCTCGAGCTCGAAATCCTGAAGGAGCTGTACGCCAAACATGGGAAGCTGCTCGTTTGCGGCTCCGAAATGTATGAGCGCGACAACCAGAAGGCCGTGGATGCTTACCTGGCGGGCAAGCTGGATGAAAAACAATTTGCCGACAGCTGCCGCCTGTGGCCGAACCAAAGCACCGATTACCAGCCGATGCTCGATTATGCCAAAAGCAACCAAATTGCCTGGATAGCAACAAACATCCCGAGAAGGTACGCCTCGCAGGTTTTCAAAAAAGGATTAGCTTCCCTGGGCCAGCTCAACCAGGAAGACCTGCGCTGGATCTGTCCCCTGCCTTTCGAGGTGGACACCACGCTGAGTCAGTATAAAAGCCTGCTCAACAGCGAAATGCATATGGGACCGGATTTTGTCTACTCCCAGGCAATCAAAGATGCCACCATGGGCTGGTCAATTTCGCAGCATTTAAATGACAATGGTGTTTTTTATCACCTAAACGGTTCCTACCACAGTGATTTTCAGCAGGGGATTTTATGGTACCTGAATCATTACGATAAGCTTCCGTATGAAAAAATGCTGACCATTTCCCTGGTGACCCAGGCGGAGATCGACAAGCTCGACCCGGAATACATCGGGAAGGCCGATTTCATTATTTGTGTGCCGGAATCCATGACAAGAACGCATTAAAAAAGCACATTTTTTAAGCACCGGACCAGGTGAAAACCCGAAAAAATTACTACCTTTGTGGGCTAAATCACAACTTAATACATTGATCGAATGAAAAACAAAGTATTCATTGTTCCCCATGATTTTACGGCGGTTGCAGACAACGCCCTGGAACATGCTTTGGCTACTGCCAAAATCGTTTCCGGACGTATTTTTCTCCTCCACGTGGTTTCTAAAGAAAAAGAGCTCAAGGCTGCCGAGCAGAAGCTGGCCGACCTGATTGAGAAAAAAGATACAACCATCGACCTCGTGCCTTTTGTGCGTGTCGGGAATATTTTCGATGCTATTGGTGATTTTGCTTCCGAGCACCATGCCGACCTGATTTTCATGGGGACGCACGGAAGACACGGCTGGCAGCACATTACCGGGAGCCACGCCCTCAAAGTGATTACCCACTCTACCGTTCCGTTTATTGTGGTACAGGAAAAAAGCATCAAACCGTCAGGCTATGACGATATCGTCGTGCCGCTTGACCTGAATAAGGAAACCAAGCAAAAACTGGCTTACGTGGCGAACATCGCGACCTACTTCAAATCCAAGGTTCACGTCATTACCCCGGATGAAACAGATGAATACCTGCGTCACCAGGTGAAGGCCAACATCCAGTTTGCCGCCCGTTTTTTCCAGGAAAGAAACATCGAGATTACAACCAAGGTTGCGCCGGTGAGCGGTTTTGACAAAGAAGTGGTCAAACATGCCGTTGCCATTGATGCCGACCTGATCGCGATTATGAACCTGAACCGCAACAACCTGTTCGGGGCCATTACCGCCAATTATGAGCAATACATTATTACCAACGATGCGCAGGTTCCGACGCTGATCGTTAACCCGATCGAAAGTCCATACGGAGGTAGCTTCCTTGCCGGTTAATACAGAATTCAGAAATTCAGATACGATGAAAGGCCTTCCGTTTTGGGGGGCTTTTTTTGTTACAGGCCTTTATATTGGTAAACTTTCGTGTAAAGCGATTGGATGCCTACACCGGCTGTTTTCTTGAATTGGTTCCAGTAAAACAGGTTGTAGGTTTCATTGGGTGTGAGGCTGAAATGCACGGTGTCTGTTCCTTTTTTCAATTCGTAAGCCTGGTAATGCGCATTGTTTTCGTTGGTACATACGAGGAAGATCCCCGGATCATCGCATTGCGTCACAATGTCCAGGAAGCGGTATTGATTAACGGCTGCAATTTTGGTGATTTCCAGGTACTCGTTTTGCGGGCCGATCTTCGCCTTCTTTTCCTTAATTTTTAAGTGTTTTTTTCGGACACCGGGTGGCTTTTTCTCCATGAGGTACTGGTAGAGAATCACACCGCATTCGGCATTGATCACCGAATAATACGTAAAGGACTGTACTTTGGCAAAATCCGGGTGCCGGTCCAGCTGTGCCACCTCAACCCCGCCTTCGAGCGGCCCGAAATGCGAATCCCAGGCAAAGACATCGCCGCGCTTCATGTCCTGCGGGGCGCGTTGCAAAGTACCCCGGTCGAAAATGGTCAGTTTATCCTTATCTTTTAAAGGATTGAGGCCCATTTCAAAAGCCAGCAGCGGATATTGGTAATACAGGTGGCGGAATTTCCCCTGCTTTTCCCGGAGGTACTTCCCGGCTTCTGCTACCTGCTTGTCGAGCACATCTGCTTTGAACGGCCATTCGGAATTCGTCCACATGGAATAGCCGCAAAAGATCAAGCCGGCAAAAAACAGCGTATTGATCAATTTGATGCGTTTGGCCTGGCGAAACCATTGATAAGAAAGGTAAAGCGCCATAATGAGGAAGGTGGCAACGCCCTGCGTAGCAATCCGGGTCAGTCCCAGCGAGCCGTACTTGGCATTTGCCCACAGGTAGGAATGGATCAGCACGATCCCGGCAAAAATCGAAACGGCAAAAAAGGTTTCCGAAAAGCGGAGCTTGTCCCACTGTTTGCGCATGGCAAGGAAAATAAAGCTCAGGACGGCCAGCGCTGCAAAAAACAAACCGGCATGACCGAGGTAAGCATCGTAGGAAAGCGCATAATGCCCCCAGGTCCCTTTGCCGTAAATATTGTTTCCGTAGCTGTAGGCGCTTTTGGTGAAGTACCACCAGAAATCCGCATAAACCAACAGTCCAGCCAGGGCATAAAGCAAAAAGCCGCTGAGCAGCAAGGGAATAAATTTGTATTGTTTGTTTAGAAGCAGGACGAATGCGGCCACCAGTAAAACCAGCTGACCTTCGCTGCGCAGGAAGGGGGCAAAAGAGAGCAGGAGGGCAAAAGCCAGCCATTTCCGGCTGATAAGCAGGTACAGGCCGATCGTCAGGCACAGGTTGAACAGAGGCTCGGTAAGCCCGCTGAGGATCGTTACCGGAACATCATTCGGAAGCAGGAGCACAAAAGGGAAAAAAGAGGCGAAAATGAGTGAAACGCCCAGTTTTTGGAAGATTTTGTATGCAAAAAAGCAAATGGCGGCAAAAACCAGCAGGTTAAAGACCACCATGCCGTTAAACCCGAATTGTGCAAAGGTGGATGACAGCAAAATGAAGAGCGGTTTGCCCCAGTGATTCAGGAACAGACTGTGATCGTACCAGGAAGCCTGCGAAATGAAAAAATGCATGATTCCGTCGCCCGTATCCGGCGGAAGCTCATTTCCGCGAAAAGTCAGCAGCAGCCAGCCCAGGGCAAGTATTACTGCAAGGAAGTAAACCAAACGTGCTCTATTCATGTTGTCTTAGCTTAAATACAAGATCTTTCGCCACAAAAGCTTTCTGCACGTGGTGAAAAAACAATTTTGCCTGCAGGCAGGTCAGGCCGGGCGGAACCTCGAGGGTGATCCGGTAATGAAGCGTATCCGTGGGGAAGCGCCGGATCTCCTGGAACCGGAAGGCCTGTTGTTTCACCAGTACCCTGTTCGTGTCAAAGATACTGAGGTTTACCCAATCATCCTGCGCTACGTCCCGGGCCGAAAAAGCATATTCGGCAAAAACCGAATTATTGAAAACAATGCTGTTTACCCGGAGGCTGTCAGCACAAAAAGCTTCATGGGCAGGAACCCAGAGTTTTTCCGGGCCTTTTTCCGAATAAAAAGCAGGCAGATCGGCTACCTGTTGCCGCATGAGGTAGCCTTCCCAGATTCTCCCGCGCTGCATAAAAACCTCTTTGTAATTCTGCCAGTTCATGTCGTCCTGCTTAATGATATAGCGCTGATACTGGTAAACCTGCGTAATACTCAAAGGGGCAAAAAACAAGCCTACCGCCAGAAGCACCAGGGAAATTTTCCTGAAATGCTGCAAAAGAGGAACGGCGAGCAAAACGAAAGCGGCATAAAAATCCACCATCGGGCGGGAGCCGTAGGACGAAGCGTAGGACCAAAACCACCAGCTGCTGCTTACGAAGATCAGCACATAAAAAGCCAGGAGCCAGGACAAAGCGTAGCGATAGCGTTTCAACAACAAGACCCCGGCCAGGCTGGAAAGGCAAAGCAACAAAAACCAGGGCGACCAGAAGAAAAAACCTTTGCGCACGCTGAAAAGAAAATCCAGGAAATGCTGGTGACTCCAGATGAAGCCTTCTTTTCCGTAGGAATAAACGAAGAGTTTCCCGCGGGAAAAATACCAGGTCAGCGCTTGCAGCGAAAAAAGACCGATTACCAGCAAAATTCCGATGATGAAAGCTTTCCGCTTTGTCGTAAGCAATTCGCGGACAGTTTCCAGGAATTCCTGCCGGGAAGTAAAGAGTAGGGGAAGGAAGAGCAAAATCAGGCCATTTACCGGGCGAATGAGCAGAATCAGCGCAAAGGCGGAAATGAAAAAGAGCAGCCAGCGGTTTCGTTTGCTCAGCAGGTAACGCCGTCCGGCATACAGGAAAAAGCTGATGCTTGCAAAGGAATACACATGGCTGTAGGACGAATCCACGTAAACGTAAAAGGGCAGGGAAGTGCAGAAGGCCAGGCCGAAAAGCAGCAAAATGCGGAGGTGTTGCGGGATGTCATAGCTTTTCAGCAGTTCCGAAATACAAAATAAACCGAGCAGGAAAAAAACAAAAGCATTGAGGTAAATTCCCCATTGATAGGGTGCTGAAAAGCCATCAGCTTTGTGTTTGGAGCTGCTTTTGGCCACCAGGTGACTGAGCAGGAAAGCGGGGGCCTGGCAAACGGCCGTCCCGATGAAATATTTGTTGATGCGCTGGCCCTTGACCTTTTGATAGAAATTGTTCGATTCTTCGAAAGGGTATAAATCGGAATGCAGCGTGTCTAGGTAAGCGAACTTCAAATCGCCGTAAATGAAAGTCGCCGGCAGGTATTCGTAATAAGCCCGGCCATCGGAAACAATGAACTGGCTCTTTTTTTCCCAGAAATTATTGGCAGCAAAAAGAAAAACCAGCCCGATCAGCAGGCAGTTGAACAGGGAGGAGCGCAAGAGCTTCCGGAGCATATCAGAGCTGCATTTCCGGCACGAAATCCGGCACAACCAAATCGCCTTCGGTTTTCGAAACGATCTCTTCCACGCTCACGCCAGGGGCACGTTCCAGCAAATGAAATTTACCGTCTTTGATTTCCAGCACGGCAATTTCAGTCACGACTTTTTTCACGCAGCCGACACCCGTCAGCGGAAGTGTACATTGTTTCAGGATCTTGGATTCACCGGCCTTGTTGGAGTGCATCATGGCCACGATAATGTTGTCGGCCGAAGCTACGAGGTCCATCGCACCACCCATGCCTTTCACCATCTTACCGGGAATTTTCCAGTTGGCAATATCGCCGTTCTGGGAAACCTCCATCGCACCGAGCACCGTCAGCTGTACGTGTTGCCCGCGGATCATCGCAAAAGAAGTTGCCGAGTCAAAAAAAGCGGCTCCCGGGCGGGTTGTGATCGTTTGTTTCCCGGCGTTGATCAGGTCCGGGTCTTCTTCGCCTTCGAAAGGGAAGGGGCCCATGCCCAGGATCCCGTTTTCCGACTGGAATTCCACTTCAATGCCTTCGGGGATATAATTCGCCACCAGGGTCGGGATCCCGATTCCCAGGTTGACATACCATCCGTCTCTTAATTCCTGTGCGATCCGTTTCGCAATTCCGTTTTTGTCTAAAGCCATATCTTTTTTAGTTGAAGATCTTTATTTTCCTGGGGTGTTTTCGCCTCAAATATACGAAATCAGCGCTCATTCCGAGTGCTTCAGCCCCCGTTTTTTTGTTCGTATACCTTAATTTTCACATCCCGAAGCACCAGCTCATTTTTATCGCCGTTGAACAGGAAAAGAAAAAGTTTGTTGTCATCGTCCGCTATTTTCAGGTATTGCCCCGGGAAAGAAAAACGATACTGCTTTTTTACCCCGAAATAGCGGTAGAACGGAGTTGTGGTCAGTGTCCGGGCGACTTTCTGGCTATTTTCAGCGTTGTGGTACAGGTGTAATTTCATGCTGCCTTTAGGACTTTCAACTGTTGCCGAAAGATGCGTTTGCAGGTATTTTCCCCGGAAGGGAAGGAGGTCCAATTCCTTAAACACGATGTATTCGGCGGAAGTGCGGAGCAGGGGGATCACCGTATCGAAAACCCGTATTTTTTCTGCGGGTTTAATTTTTTGGTAAAGCTTGGTTTTTGAAACGGGGTCTTCCAGCACGCAGCGATAACCCGGCCAGTTGACTCCCTCGTACCAGTTGATGTGATAATCACCCCGGCACAGGCTGTCTTCCCGGTATTCGTTTGCCATATGGGCTTCCGGTTCCTGCCGCGTCAGGTAGGCATAGCTCATGTGCGAAACATAATCCGCGGAAAGGATATCGTTGGGTTTAACCAGTTTCTTGATGTTTGCATAAAACGTGCGGTGGATGCGGTCCTCCGGCGAAAAAACCGAAGTGTCCAGGTTCATTTTTATCACAAAAGAAAGCGGGAACCAGCAGTATGCCAGGAGTAAATAAGAGGTGATTTTAAGCTGTGCAAATAAGATCCCGACCGACAAAAGGAACAAAGGCACCATATACATCGCCACGCGGTCCATCGGGTAATTGACCTCCAGGAAAATGGCCATAAAAAAGGCGCTGGCAATCGATAAAGCCAGGATGCCCGGGATAAAAAATGCCGGCGAAGCGATCAAATCCCGCAATCCTTTTTGAATTCCATGGCGAACAATCAAAACCAGGCAAGCCAGGCAAATGACCAGCAAGCTGATCTTCCAGAGCGGGTTTTCGCTGAAAAAAACGTATTTACACAGGGATTTTCCGGTTACCTCCCAAAAGCCGTCCCGCGATCCCCACCACAAAGCCCCGGCTTTTTTCAGCTTGTTCAGGTAAACATAGAGCGGAACACAGGCCAACAGGTAAAGCAGCAATACAAGCAAGGTTTGAATTCGGGCCTTATTTTGCGTTGTTTTCCATTGCGCCAGGTATTGTAAGGCAATGAAACAAATAACGAAAAAGCAGGGAACAAAAAAGCTGAGGTTGGAAAGAATGGCGGCCAGCAGCAGGAGAACAATCCAGAGCAGGGAACGGGGCCGCAGGCTCGTTTTCCAGCTGATCATAACGGATAAGGCGGCAAAGAAAAAAGCCAGCGCCGGGCCGTAACCCCTGGAAAAGCCAAAATAATCAAAGATCCAGTGTATACTGTTCAAAGCCAGGAAAACAAGAACAGCCGGCAGGACCGAAGAGATGGTATCCTTCACCAGTTTGCGCGTAGCAAAAAAGTAAAGCGGGAAGGTCAGCAGGGCAAACAGGCGGTAAACCAGCACCTGATCACCCAGCAAACGATAGAAATAATGCGAAAAAAAGGAATTCAGCAGGTGATTGTTCGCGTCGAGCACGGCATCCCCGCCCAGGATCGTACCGGTTTGAATGTACCAGTAATACGTGCCGAGCTCATCGAGCAGCGGTTCCACCCAAATCGCCCGCAAAAGCAGGTAAATAAACAGGATGGAAAACAGGGTTCCTGTAAACCATTTGTTATTTAAGCTCAAAAAACCAGCCATGCTGCTTCCGGATTTCAGATCAGTTGCGTGCTCTGACGGTTCGCTGCTCAATCCGTTTCTCGAATTTCTCCCCCTGGAAAATGCGCTGCACGAAAATTCCCGGTGTATGGATGAAATTCGGGTCGAGTGTTCCGGCCGGAACAAGTTCTTCCACTTCAGCGATCGTAATTTTGCCGGCCATCGCCATCATCGGGTTAAAATTGCGAGCGGTCGACTTAAAGACCAGGTTGCCTTCCGTGTCGCCTTTCCAGGCTTTCACAATGGCAAAATCCGCGGTGAGGGCCGATTCGAGGATGTGGGGTTTGCCATTGAAAATACGCACTTCCTTGCCTTCGGCCACTTCGGTCCCGTAACCGGCCGGTGTAAAGAAAGCCGGGATTCCCGCACCTCCTGCACGGCAGCGCTCAGCCAGGGAGCCTTGCGGAATGAGGTCCACCTCCAGTTCGCCCGAAAGCATCTGGCGTTCAAATTCATCGTTTTCACCCACGTAGGAGCTGATCATTTTTTTAATCTGGCGCGTTTGGAGTAAGAGCCCGAGGCCAAAATCGTCCACCCCCGCATTATTCGAAATGCAGGTTAGGTTTTTCACGCCCATTTTTACCAGCTGGGCGATAGAATTTTCAGGGATGCCGCATAAGCCGAAGCCACCCAACATAATGGTCATGTTGTCTTCGATTCCTTTGAGGGCATCCTCCACATTTTTTACAACTTTGTTCATGCTGTTCGGGATGTTTGGATTACTTCAAATCGTTTTTTCACTTTTAAAAGCTGTTTTTCGAGCAATTCGTAGACAATTGCCGAAACGAGTATCGTCAGGAATACATTCAGGAAAAAATACAGGTGCATGTTCTGCGTTTCCCATTTGTACATAAATTTTTTCACGATGATCGGGATGAGGACGTTGCTGAAGAGGTAAACGCCGTAGGAGATTTTCCCGAGGTAGTTGAACACTTTCTGAAAAGGCACTTTGAACAGCGGGTCGGGGTTGAACAGGAAATTGATCATCCCGAAGCCCACAATGCCGCAATAGAAATATTTTTTTACGGAAGCCGCAAACAAAGTATCATACTGGTAAACCGGTTCCAGGAAGTACACCACGATAAAAGTCACATACAGGGCCAGGCGGAACAGCTTGGAAGTTTTGAGCGTAAAGCCATGTTCCTTATAATGCAGCGCAAAAAAGGCGCCCATCACCAGGATATCAATGCGGCTGATCGTATGCAGGTAAAGATAAAGGTACGGATAACCCTTCACCACAAAGAAAACCCGGCTGAAAATCGTCACAAGGATCAGGATGGTAAAGGTTTTTTTCAGGTATTTATAGGGAATAAAGGCAATGATAAAGGGCCAGATGAGGTAAAAATGCTCTTCCACGCAGATCGACCAGAGGTGGGCAAAAGGATATTGCCAGGGATCCTGGAAGCCCGCCAGGTGGATGGCATGAAAATTATTGTAAAAGAGGATGTTCGGCCAATAATCCGGCTGCGGGCTGTCGGTCAGCTGCAAGAACCACGGGGTAAGCGCAATAACAAGGAAATAAGCCGGCCAGATGCGAAAAGCACGCCGGATAAAAAACTTGGGAATATTGATTTTGCCGTAAGCTTCCTTTTCCTGGATCAGGATATACGTAATCAGGAAGCCGCTGATCAGGAAAAAAACATCCACGCCGAAGCCGCCGTTTTTGATCCCGATATCGAGGTGTTCGCCCCAGAAGCTAAAATTCTGGTGATCGCCGTTCGTCGTCATAAAGCCCGGTTTGCTATACCAGCCGCACCAGCCTTCGTAGGCATGGGCAAATACCACCAGGAATGCCGCTACGAAGCGCAGGATATCCAGGTTTTTGAAATACAGTTTTGCCCCCTTGTCTTGCATCCCCGGATTATAGTTCGATTTCGCCCGCTTCTTCTTCAGTCAGCTCTTCCGTTGGGTCGTTGCTTGGAATGTATTCCGAACCGGTCAGGTTGAAGGAGCTTTCATCAAAGTCTTTCGGTTTGACAAAATCCGTGGTGGAAATCGCAATCTTCGGATCTTTATACACCTTGTTCATGAAATAACCATAGATCGGCATGGCTACGCGTGCCCCCTGTCCTTCGTCCGTCGAACGGAAACGAACGCTGCGGTCTTCGGCGCCTACCCACACCCCGGTAGCGAGGTCAGGAGTAATCCCGATAAACCAGCCGTCGGAGTTGTTCTGCGTCGTACCGGTTTTACCGGCTGTTGGGTAAGTGATTCCGCCCCAATCGGTCGCATAGCGTAAACGTCCGCCGGTACCGCCTTCAATAACTCCTTTCATCATTTTGATCATGGAGTAAGCGACATGCTCGTTCAATACTTCTTTCGAATATGGCTTGGCGCTGTATATCACATTTCCGTTGCGGTCTTCAATACGCAGGATACTGGTCGGGCGGTTAAAAATCCCCTTATTGGCAAACGTTGCCTGGGCGCCCACCAGCTCATAGAGGGAAAGGTCCATCGAACCGAGACACATAGCCGGAACGATGTCGTTCGGTTGCAGGTTGATGTCCATCTGGCGCAGGATCTTGGCTACCGTTTCCGGTCCGCCGCGGTGGCCCATCTGGCGCATCACGTATACGGCGATATTATTCATCGACATCGCGAGACCTTTGCGCATAGACACCTGTCCTCCCAATCCGGTGCTTGAGTTTTTCGGGCACCATTGGCCGTCCGGGTTACCGTTTGGGTCGAATAAGTCCACACAATAATTGATGTTCGGAACAACGAGCCCCGGTTTGATGACGCCCATGGAAATTCCCGCGGCATAAACGAAAGGCTTGATGGTGGAACCTACCTGGCGTTTCCCGAGGCGGACGTGGTCATAAGCAAAATGGTCGATGTTGGCACCGCCTACCCAGGCCCGCACGAAACCGGTTTCCGGCTCGATGGAAATGAGGCCGGCCTGCAAAAAGGACTTGTAATAGCGGATGGAATCGAAAGGCGTCATCACCGTATCGACTTCATAATTTTCTTCTTCGCCTGCTTTCCAGGAAAAAATACGCATGTTGGTTTTCTCGTTGAAGTTCCGGCGGATCTCAGATTCTGAAAAACCGGCAGTCACGAGATTTTTGTAGCGGTCGGAGCGATGCATGGCACTGGTCATCAGCATTTCGGCATCGGCATCGGAAATGGAATTGGAGAAAGGATAATTGCGTAGGCCGCGGTTGTTACGGTCAAATTTTTTCTGGAGGTCCTTGAGGTGCTCCACCATCGCTTCTTCGGCATACACCTGCATGTCGGCGTTGATGGTGGTGTAGATTTTCAGACCGTCGCGGTAAATGTCCCACGGCGCCCCGTCCTCGCGCTTGTATTTGAGTGAACCATCCGGCTTGCGTTCGGCAAACAGCTTGGTCACTTCGTTGCGCAGCGATTCACGGAAGTATGGCGCCATGCCGCGCTTGTGGTCAACTACCTGGTAATTTGTTTTGATCGGCTCTTTAACGAGCTTATCGTATTCCTCCTGGGTCAGTTTTACCCGCAGGGCGCTGTTGCCGTCTTTGCTGTTTTTCAGCCATTGGCTCAACACGGTATTGCGGCGCTCCCAGGCGCGGGTGCTGTCGGCAGTACGGGCGTCCCGGATTTCCTGCTCGGTAACGGCTTTCGGATCGATGTCTTTTTTCTGGGCGATCGAAGAACGGTAATCTTTGATTGTAAAGGAATACGGGTTATAAAGCGATGGGTTCTTACACATCCCGATCAGCATGGCCGCTTCGCATTTGCTCAGTTGTTTCGGTGTTTTGTTGTAATATACTTTCGCGGCATTGGCAATTCCAACGGCGTTGTATAAAAAGTCGAACTGGTTGAGGTACATCGTGATGATCTCCTCCTTGGTAAAGCGGGATTCAAGACGTGTTGCAATGATATTTTCGCGGGCCTTTTCACCGACGCGGGAAAAAATGCGCCCGATGCGGCCGCTGCTTCCACCTACTTCTTCGCCGTTTGCCTTGGCAATGGCTTCACGTTCGCGGGTTTGGAGGGTAAAAAGCTGCTTGGCGAGCTGCTGGGTAATGGTTGATGCACCTCCGGCACCTCCGAAGCTGAAAATTGCACGGCCGATGGCGCGGATGTCAAAACCGGAATGATCATGAAAACGCTCGTCTTCCGTTGCAATCAGGGCATCGGTCACATAGGGGGAAATGGCTTTGTATTCAACGCTGGTGCGGTTGATTTTCCAGTAGCGGCCCAACTCGGTCGACCCGTCTTCGGCGATTACCACGGAAGCTTGCAATTCTGGAGGATTGTCCAGCATCGAAACCGGCGGAAGGTCATCTTCCGACTGGAATAACAATAAACAGGCGATAAACACCAGCGGGAACAGCATGATCCCCCAAAGTGCATACGTCATGCGTTTGTGGCCCAGCTCAGTAAATACGGGGGCTACAGGTTTTTTTGTGTTTGCCATTGTGTAACAAGCAAAATAGTTTGCGTAAAATTAAGAAAAAAAGCGATAGGCCGGAAAAAAAGAAAGCGCATCTTTCGACACGCTTTTTTTAATAATTATTTTCCTTTATTTTTCTTGAGGTTTTCTTTGACGAAATTCTCAATGGCCGCGGTCATTGAAGGGGCGCTCGGCTGCGGAGCGTGGACATCGAGGCGGAGGTTATTTTTAAGCACTGCGTTTGCCGTTGTGGGGCCGAAAGCAGCAATCAGGGTCTTGTTTTGCTTGAAATCCGGGAAATTTTTGAAGAGGGATTCGATTCCGCCCGGGCTGAAGAACACGAGCATGTCGTAATATACATCTTCGAGGTCGCTCAGGTCGGAAGCTACAGTGCGGTAAAGCATTGCTTTGGTAAAGTTGACCTTATGCTTTTCGAGCGTTTCCGGGATTTTATCGCGGAGAATATCGGTACACGGTAGCAAAAATCGCTCGCTTTTGTGTTTTTTCATGGTATCCACCAGCTCTTCGATGGTTTGTTTTCCAAAGAAAATCTTACGTTTTCTGTAAGTAACGTATTTTTGCAGGTAGAGGGCAACGGCTTCGGAGATACAGAAGTATTTCATGTCGTCAGGAACGGTAAAGCGTACTTCTTCGGCAACCCGGAAAAAGTGATCGACAGCCACTTTGGAGGTCATAATCACCGCGGTGTGCTCGGCCAGGTTGACACGCTGTGTACGGAATTCCTGGGCGCTCACCCCTTCCACATGGATAAAGGGCCTGAAATCAATTTTCAACTTGTATTTTTCGGCTAAATCGTAGTAAGGCGACTTATCACCCTCCGGTTTAGGCTGCGAAACCAAAATTGTTTTAATACTCAAGGTGTTTCACGATTAAATTATACAAACAACCAAAAATCCCGTAATTCGCTCGTATAGATGCTGTAAATTAACACTAACGGCAGAATTTCGAGGGTGCAAAAGTACAAAATAATATAATACCATGCTACATTGTTCTCCAAGGAAAAAATAATTCCCCGTAAAATTTTATAGAGCCAGAAGAGCGAAATGATCGCCAGGAAGCCATAAATGAAGTATTCCGACCATTTTATATTGAAGGCCCAGATCAGCAAAAGCAGCGAAAAGATCACCCCGATTATCTGCGCAAAGAGGATCGTGTTTTGCTTGTTCGGCCGCATAATCTGTCCTTCCCGGGTGAGGTAACCGATGACATTGAACCAGATCAGCGGCCAGAGGAAAAAATAAAGCGGTACTGCGGGCAGGAAATAAAACAATTCGAAATGATTGCCGTTCCCGGTATTGAAATGCAGGTAAGTCAGGTAGAGCAGCAAGGTCGTCGTTACCATAAAATTCAGCAGCAACACCACGGAGGAAAAGGAAGTCAGCGGAAATTCTTCCCGGACAATTTTTTCCACATTGCTGTTTTTATAGAGAATTTTCGAGAATACCAGCACAATATTGATCGAAGCGAGGCGGCTCATCGCCAGTAAAATGAAAGAAACAGAAAGGCCGATCATGGCAAACCACATGGTTGTTTGGTTGCGGGCCTCCAGGGTAAAGGGGATTTCGGCCGCCTCTTTCCCGTTGAAAAAGTGGAAAACATCGTTTGCTGCTATGATAGTGCTGAAATCCATACTTATAATAGGGAGCAAAAATACAAATTTTATTGATGAATGGGCGTCGGCTTTAACCTTAAATTTATGACAGATGGACCTTAATTAGCTCCCACTCCCTGAGTTTCTGTTCAAAGCTTTTACTGGCATTTGCCGGGCTGGTTGACGGCAGGGTGATGTAGCTGTACGCTCCGGAAAGGCCCACGTATTTTTGAAAAAAGCAGCTGCTTTCTGCCCGTTGAAGGCAATCAGCTTGATTTGGGGATGCTCATTTAAAAAAGCCGCAAAATCATTTGGGTTTTCTTTTCGGATGTTGTTATCTAAGCTTCCCTCGCGCTCACAGGCTTGCAGTACATCCCAGACCGCAATTTTATTTCGTTGCAGCAGGGCTTTTTTAAGCTCATAAGACGGGGGAATTTCTTCGTCAAAAATGGCGGCAAGGAGTTTCCAGAAGTAATTCCTGGGGTGTCCGTAGTATTCATTGATCGCCAGTGACAGCACGCCTGGCATCGTTCCAAGAAGCAATACCTCGGCTGCGGGATTGGATAAAGCAGGAAACGATTGAATTTTCATTTGAGCCAAAGCTACCGATTATTTTTTGATCGGTGTTGTATGATACAGCAGAAGAGCGCCGTAAATTCATCACTCTTCACCCATAACTTATCACTTTTTTTCACAATTCGCATTTATTTGTTAATTTTGTGCACTCAAAAATTGAAATTTTTCTTTATGGCTACAGATTTATATACACATCCGGACTATTATAACATGGATGATTTGCTGAACGAAGAGCAAAAACTTGTTCGTGAAGCAGCCAGGGCGTGGGTGAAAAAAGAGGTTTCCCCGATTATCGATGAAAACTACGAAAACGCAACTTTCCCGATGCATTTGCTGAAAGGGTTGGGCGAAATCGGTGCTTTTGGTCCTTACATCCCCGAGCAATACGGAGGCCCGGGCCTTGACCAGATCTCTTACGGTTTGATCATGCAGGAGCTGGAGCGTTGTGATTCCGGTTTGCGCTCAACGGCGTCGGTACAAAGCTCCCTGGTAATGTACCCGATCTGGAAATATGGCAGTGAAGAACAAAAAATGAAATACCTGCCGAAATTGGCTACCGGTGAAATGATGGGCTGCTTCGGTTTGACCGAGCCGGACCACGGTTCGAACCCGGGTGGGATGATCACCAATTTTAAGGATGCCGGTGACCACGTGATCCTGAATGGTGCGAAAATGTGGATTTCCAACGCCCCGTTTGCCGATATCGCCGTTGTTTGGGCAAAAGACGAAAGCGGCCGCATCCACGGTTTAGTAGTTGAGCGCGGGATGGAAGGTTTTTCTACTCCCGAAATGCACGGTAAGCTTTCCTTGCGTGCTTCTTCTACCGGCGAGCTGATCTTTGTAAACGTGAAAGTTCCGAAAGCGAATATCCTTCCGGGCCGCAGCGGTTTAGGCGCTCCGTTGAGTTGTCTGGACTCTGCCCGTTTCGGGATTGCCTGGGGAGCTTTGGGCGCGGCTATGGACTGCTACGACCAGGCTTTGAGATACTCCAAAGAAAGAACCCAGTTCGGTGTCCCGATCGGTTCCTTTCAGCTTATCCAGAAAAAGCTGGCTGAAATGATCACCGAGATCACCAAGGCGCAATTGCTGACTTTCCGTCTCGGACAGCTCCGCAACGAAGGCCGTGCAACAAGTGCCCAGATTTCCATGGCTAAGCGCAATAACGTGGAGATCGCCCTCAACATTGCCCGGGAAGCGCGCCAGATCCATGGCGGTATGGGGATTACCAGCGAATACTCGATCATGCGCCACATGGCCAACCTCGAGTCTGTTGTAACCTATGAAGGTACACACGACATCCACTTGCTGATTACCGGTATGGATGTAACAGGAATCCCGGCTTTCACCCGCGAAATGCCAGACTTGTCCAATATGAAATAATATATTCGTAAATTCATTATTCGATGATTCGAAAATAAAAAAGCCGCTTGAGAAAGCGGCTTTTTTATTGGTGGATCCGTGAACAAGCTTCGAATCCAGGTAATGGAAAATCTACGAATAAAAAAAGCCAGGATAAGCCCCGGGCTTTTTGTATCTTCGAATTCCGCGTCAGCGGATTTATTTCAAGGTCTTTGCGCTGTCGAGTACTTCGTTTTTGAGCTGTGCGGCGTAAGCGATCATTTTTTGCAGTATTTCCGGCTGTGATGCCCCCAGGATCTTAGCTGCGAGTATGCCTGCATTTTTGGCTCCGTTCAGGGCGACGGTTGCCACCGGGATGCCGTTGGGCATTTGCAGGATGGAAAGCATGCTGTCCCAGCCGTCGATGGAGTTGGAAGATTTCACCGGTACACCGATTACAGGGAGCGGGGTGAGGGAAGCGGTCATTCCCGGGAGATGGGCTGCTCCGCCTGCCCCGGCAATAATCACTTTCAGGCCGCGCAGGTGGGCATTTTTTGCATATTCGAACATGAGCTCCGGGGTGCGGTGCGCCGAAACGATGTTGATTTCGTAAGCTACCCCGAAATGTTCCAGGATTTTGGCAGCTTCTTCCATAACCGGCAAATCCGATTTGCTTCCCATAATGATTCCTACTTCAGCCATTTTTTGTTTTTATTGCAAAGCTAGCTTTTTTTAAGTTACCGGCCATAATTTCGATCCCCTTTTGAGGCCCATGAAAAAGCTTTAATTTCTGAATGTGTTATTTCTAAGGTATACTTTACGGATACACTTTTAATACTCTTAGTATACTCTTACTATACTTATGCTATACTTAAACTATACACTTGCTCTACTGATTCGCTCAGGCTGCAAAGCGCTAAGCGGGAACAAAACGGCTACCTTTCCTTTTTCAGGATTTAAGCAGCAAGATTGTACAAAATATCCGCGTTTATTGTATTCTTGTCGAAAAGGCTTAATTTTTTAATCGAATAAATAGTTTTATTTGTCGAATATTTTTAATGTTTTGTCGAATTTATGTTTTTATTTTGTTTACTTTTGTCACGAAAGCGCGTAGAATACCGTCTATGTCTTTAATTTTGAAAACTTTCATTCAATAAATCATGTTTATGAAACACGTACTAACTTTTTTAGCAGTTGTGACCGGCTTTCTCGGTTTTTCACAAACAGCTATCATCACGACACCAGACGCGATGATCTGTTTAGGTGAGACTGCGCAACTCTCCAGCTGTACTTCCGTAGCGGGTTCTTCCCCGATTGTAAACTCCATTTGGAGTGTCATCGGTTCGAACAGTGAAAACTACCAGGGTAACTCAGCTCCTTGTGTTAACTTTGAGTTTACACCGCAATCAACCGGTACTTATGACATCAGTTTGATTAACCAGCACCAGAACGGTACAACGAGTGTTGCCCAGGCAACGACCTTTATTACGGTAAACTCGAATGTAACGGCTGACATCAGTGCTTCCGTAACGAGCTGTAACGTTCCGTTCAGTGTACAATACGGTATCGGCGCTTCCACTCCGGACCAGCCGGGTATGACTTACAGCTGGGCTTTCCAGAGCGGTACACCGGCTACCTTCAACGGAACAACTCCTCCGCTGATTAACTATGCAACGCCGAACAGCTATAACGTAACCCTGACGGTAACCAACACCCTTACCGGTTGTACGGATACCGAAGTACGTACGATGAACGTTCAGAACTACGTAGCCGATTTCAGCTCCCCGGCAACTGCCTGTGAAGGTGTAGCCGTTCAGTTCACAGATAACTCCACGGTGGGTGTAAACAGCTGGAACTGGACTGTAACCCCGGGATTAAATGTAACCGGTACCGGTAGCATCAGCGGGCAGGGAACTGCCAACCCGACGATCACTTTCAGTGCACCGGGACAATATACCATTGATTTGACTTCCAGCAACACCGGTGTTCCTTGTAACGGATCAACCAGTGCGACAATTACGATTTTACCAAAACCGGACCCATCGTTTACGGTAAACCCGGTAGCCGGTTGTGCACCTTTGTCAGCGACTTTTGTGAACACAACAGCCAACCCGGCAGGAGCGACTTTTGTATGGAGCTATGGCGACCAGACACCGGATTTCACCGGACAAAACTCTCCGGCACATACGTATATGGGTAACGGTTCGTTCACGCCATCCGTGATTATGACCGGCTCTAACGGTTGTTCGGCTTCTTTTTCTGCCGGACCGGTAGTTTTGACTTCACCGATTGCGCATTTCAGAACAGATAAAAGAGACGGCTGTGAAGGTACAGTTGCTTTTACAGACCTTTCCATCGTTCCAGCACCAATCGTAAGCTGGTTGTGGCAGTTTGGCGACGGAGCGACATCCACTTTGCAAAACCCGACACACGATTACACCTGTGGCGAATACAATGTAACCTTAACGATTACCATCCAGGGCGGTTGTTCTGCAACTGCAGCATTGGATGATAACGGCGGTTCTACCACCGTATTTATGGATGGAAACGGCTGGTCAACACTTTCCGGCGGATCCAGCTTCCCTGACACGGTATTGCGTTTCGGTACGCACACTACTCCTGATTTCTTCCTCGATCACAACAACGACTGTATCAAGGCGCCGTTCTTGTTGACAGATGTTACCGAGATTTCTTGCCCGCACGATGCGAATGACGTTTCCAGGAGATGGTTCTTCAACCTCGTTCCGGACGGACAGGATTCCATTTTGACAAAAACTTTCCCGGATACGATGCAAAACATCGGACCGAACTCTTTGCCTGGAACAGATATCGCCCTTGCGATCGATTTCCGCGGATGTCGTGATACGACTTTTACGGTAGATAGTATTTACATCGCAGCACCGATTTCAAAATTCAGCATTCCGCAGGTCTTGTTCTGCGACATCAACCAGCAGGCTTTCCCGCTGAGCAAAACCATTACGATTGACGACTCACAATCCATCTATGGTCACCAGTGGTTGCAGAATACGGTACCGGATAACCCGCTGATCATTGACTCGAACATCGCCAACCTGGCCTTCGATGACATTGTCGTCACCTATAAATGGGATGACGGTACCTCGAACCTGGTCGAAGACACGGATTCCTTCCTCGAAGACACCGATAAAGGAGGCTCGGTAGATCCAGGCCTGGCCACTGCGCAAACGACCACCGTGCCGGTGACGCATACCTTTACCGATTACGGAACGTATGAAGTTTGGCAGGTGATCGAAAACAGGACCCTGGGTTGTAAAGACAGTACCTCCATAACGGTAAACGTTTCCTGGGTATCCACATACTATGTGTTCGATGAGCCGAACGTGACGGACGATGACCTGGATTCAGTTTGTATCGGTAACCAATACGGTATGATCCAGACGAGTTCCACGCATTCCACACACGGACCGCTGAGCTATTCCTTCTCGAATGGTGTAAGTGGCGCTGACCCGCAGACAACATTCACGACTACGGCGAGCCCTGCAGGTGTTCAGAACATTATCCTGACGACAACAAATGCCGTGGGATGTTCCGCAACGGCAACCGGTACGCAAACCATTTTTGCCCTTCCGCTGGCAAGCTTTACGCTGAGTGATGTTGAAGGCTGCGTCGGCGAGCCATATGTCTCGACGGCCACGAATACCTCCACGCATGATCCTTTGGGTTATACGCTGGGGAACAACTCGACCGGATGGTCAAGCTCCAATGCTTTTAACTGGACGTTCAACAGCGCGAACGGTGTAACAACAACGAACTATAACCAATCGGTTCCGACTACGGTGAGCGTCAATACCACGGTAACGCTCGTTGCCACGGATGCGTTCGGTTGCGTTTCCGTACCATTCTCCTTACAGGCGATTGTTCAGCAGCCAACTGCGTCGATCAACCTGACAAGCCAGATTTGTAACAGTGACATCGGTACCGGTACGATCAGCTCAACCAGTAACGGTAATATTGCAAACTATACCTGGATCCTTGACGGTGTTCAGGCCCCTGCAAGTGCTATTTCTTCCTTCCCTTTCCCTGCTACCTGGGAAATCCAGGATCCGGGACCTACATCAGCCGATCACACCGTTGGTTTGATCGTAGAGGATGTAAACGGCTGCCGCGATACGCTTGACCCGATCCAGTCTGTAAGAATCCTTTCTCCACAGGCCGGCTTTATCGAAACTTCCCGTGTTGGAACAGCTGTTGCAGGCCAGACAAACACCTTCAACTGTCCACCGGTAGTAATCAGCTTTGCAGATGACTCCGAAACGGCAAACTCTTCACCGATCGTGAGCTGGGGCTGGTATTTCAATACCTTCAACCCGAATGCTCCGTTCCCGGGAACATTGACAACAACGCAGCAGAACCCGCAGGGTATCCAGTACCTCTTCGCCGGAAGCTATGACCTTACTTTCGTAGTACAGGATGCAGCAGGCTGCCGCGATACGCTTTATATTGACAATTACCTGACGATCCAGGGACCTTCCGGTGAACCGGTTGTAAATACGGTGTTGGATGATTGCGGTCAGACCTTTACGTTTGACCTGACGAATACGGAAAACACGACTTCCTGGTCCTGGGATCTGGGTGACGGTACGGTAGTTTCAAGTGCTGATTCTATCCCTCCGTTCTCTTACACATATTCCGGTGTACAATCTTACTTCCCGGTAATTACCTTGTTTGACGACCAGGGTTGTGGTGTACCTTACCGCGATACGGCTGTGGTATTCCCGAATGGTGTAACCGCCCAGTTTACAGCAACTCCGGATGTGGTTAACCTCGGTACTACCGTTGAATTTGACCCTACGGCTTCCGCTGCAGTTAATGGAATCTCCATGTGGATCTGGGATTTCGGTAACGGAAACATCGATACCCTGACAACTTTCTCCATGCCGACTCAGCAATATGCGATCGGTGGTGAAATCCCGGTTACACTGAAAGTAATCGAAGCCAACACAGGTTGTACGGACGATTTCATGCTGACACTCGATATCGATGTGAAGTTTGATATGCCGAACGTGTTCACCGGTTTCGGGTCCGATGGTCCGAATGCTGACCTCCTGCTCTTTGCCGACGTGTTCATCGACTTCGAGATCCTGTTTGTAAACAGATGGGGTAACGTGGTTTACGATGGTAAGCGCGACGCCAGCAAGCCAAGATACCTCTGGAACGGTATCGATCAGAAGAGCGGTAAGCTTTGCCAGGATGGTACGTATTTCTACATCCTGAAAGGTACGCTCAAAAACCAGGAGGAAGTTAGCCTCAACGGTTTCGTAACGCTGATTGCCAGTGAAAGACCTTAATAAAACTTAAAATAAAAGCTAAAAAATAGGGGCGAAACGATTTTCGCCCCTATTTTTTTTATCTTTGTCTAAAGCAAACAAGGCTGTCGATCTGAAGTAAGCTTAGGCTGCTTCAGGGAGGAAAGTCCGGGCAGTACAGAGCACCGTACTTCCTAACGGGAAGGATGCCAGGTTGAAGCCTGGTGTACAGAAAGTGCCACAGAAAGGAAAACTACCACCGAAGTATGTGCTTAGCACAACTCCGGAGCGGAAAAGGTGAAAAGGTGGGGTAAGAGCCCACCGTGCGGGCAGTGATGCACGCAGCAAGGTAAACCTTACGGACTGAAAGACCATGTATACCGGGGCTTGAGGGCTGCTCGCCCGATCCCGGAGGGTAGGTCGATAGATCGCGGGAGTGATCCCGGGACCAGATAAATGACAGTCAGCATCGCCGGGCGCTTGCGCAGGGGCGGTGTTACAGAACCCGGCTTATGGTTTGCTTTTATTTTTAAACTATGCTATGAAAAAAAGTTTGTTGGTTGCCGCCAGGGAGTTCAAAGAGCGCTTACGCTCGAAAAACTTTTTGTTTATGGCCTTCTTTGGCCCGCTGGTGGTACTGGCATTGGTTTACCTGCTCTTTACTCTGGGCGGGACAACAAAAAAAAGCTGGCAGGTACTGATTGCCGACCCCAACGGGATCATGGAAAATAAAATCCTGGCGAAGGAAGACGGGACGGTCCATTATTCGTTTGCTAACGATTACGTGGAGATCGAACGTTTTGCGAAGGACAAGCAATTTCGGAAATTTGACGCCTTGCTGGAAGTAAATGAAAAAGTATTCAGTAATAAAACGGCTTATCTTTTTTACAAAGAAAAGCCCTCTGCACAGACTTCTTCCCTCATTCGTTACCAGTTCGAGCGCCGTTTGGAGGAAATCCTTGTGCGCCGCTTTACGGACCTGAGCCTTGAAAAATTCAGACAGCTCAAACAGCCGATCAACATTGGTTTCCGCAATGCTTTTGATCCCTACAACCAGGCCAGCGATCTCAGCGCCTGGGTAGGTTATTTTTTCGGTGCGGTGATCGTTTTGTTTATCTTTTTGTTCGGGATGACGATTTTGAGGAGCACCAGCATCGAAAAATCAAACCGCATCGTCGAAGTTTTATTGGCAAGCATTCGCCCGCAGCAGCTGCTCTTCGGAAAGATTGTGGGAATCGGCCTGGCGGCCGTACTCCAGTTTGCGCTTTGGATCATCATTATTTCAATCGGTTTGTACGTCATGCGTGAAAGCCTGTTCCCGGATTTGCTGGATGCCTCGTCGATGGATGTCCGACAGCTGAGTCAGGAAATGCGCAACCTGGACTTCGGGGAAAATTATTTCCGGAGCGCGGAGTACAACCAGTTCGTGGAGCTGGTTTACGAACGGATCCAGTTTGGCAATATGCTTTTTTATTTTTGCCTGTTTTTCGTGGTCGCTTACCTGTTTTACGCGACGTTTTTTGCAGCCCTGGGTGCGCTCACCGGTTCCGAAAGCGATGGGCAGCAGTTCGTTTTTCCGTTGATCGGGATCCTGTGCTTTTCGCTTTATGCCGGATATTTCGCCCTGAATAATCCCGATCATGAGCTGACCGGCTGGCTGAGCTTTATCCCCTTTACCTCGCCGGTGGTGTGCATGGTCAAAATTGCGGTCGGCTACCCGGAGGGCAGCGTGTATGAACTCTTTATTTCCCTGATTGTTTTAATCCTATCAACGGTCGTTATGCTTTCCGTTTCTGCCCGCCTGTATAAAAACGGCATCCTGCAGTTCGGGCACCGCCTGACGATCAGACACATTTTTAAATGGCTACGGCGTGCATGAACAACTAGCAGTTATTGACCTTGGTACGAACACATTTAACCTCCTTATTGCAGCAAAAAGCGCGGGTGATTTTACTATTCTCCACACTGAAAAAGCTGGGGTAGCCCTTGGGATGGGAGGCATCAATGACCGCCGGATCTCGAAGGATGCTTTTGACCGTGGTATCCAGGCGCTGGTCCATTTCAAAGAAAGGTGCGATTCATTTGGTGTTGAGCTCATCACGGCGATCGGTACCTCGGCCCTGCGCGATGCGCAAAACAGGAAAGCGTTCCTGGAGGCTGCCCGCGAGCAAACGGGGATTGAAATTGAAATCATCAGCGGGGACCGGGAAGCGGAATTGATCTACAAAGGGGTCAAATGGTCTTTTGATTTCCACGAGCCGACTTTAATTATGGACATTGGCGGCGGGAGCACGGAGTTTATCCTGGCGGACGCCAATGGCCTGATCGAAAAGCAAAGCTTCAATATCGGCGTTTCGCGGATTTACCAGGAATTTGACCTTTCAGACCCCTATACGGAAACGGATGTGGATAAAATCAAACGTTGGCTGGATGAGAAAACGGGAGGCTTTTTCCGGAACATGGATTGCAGGGTATTGATCGGCGCTTCGGGCAGTTTTGAAACCTTTTACGAAATGATCCACCACGAAGAATTTGTGGAAAGCCGCCAGGCCCTGGAATTTCCGATCAGTGAGCTGCGCGAGATCCTGCAATGGATTATCGGTTCGACGCAGCAACAGCGCGACGAACATCCGTACATCATCCCGATCCGCCGGAAAATGGCACCGATTGCAGCTATCAAGACCGAATGGGTGATGGACGAGCTGGGGATCAGCCAGACTTTTGTGACGCCCTTCGCCCTGAAGGAAGGGATGCTTTACGAACGTTTTATTGAAGGTTTGTAAAGGCAAAATTACTGCCCGCAGGTTAAGCGGCGATTAAATTAAAGCCATCTTATTTCAAATTTTCCGATAGCCTTTTGCGTGTTTTTTATCTTTCGGTTAAATCCGCTTAACCTTGTTTTCCGGGGGGGGTTCCACCCTAACTTTGCAGCGTGAAAAGTAAAAAACAGGAATTCACCTGTAACTTTTCGGAACTAACAATGTCTTACAATTAAAACAAAAAAACA
>CBINGV010000013.1:0-22540 GCA_966250255.1 uncultured Flavobacteriales bacterium
CTCCATTCTTAATTTTTCATTCTCAATTCCTCAAGGCACTTCCACCCGGTTAATGATCTGCTCGATAATATCCGTCGAGGTGAGGTTTTCGGCTTCCGCTTCGTAGGTAAGCCCCAAACGGTGACGCATCACATCTTTGGCAATCGCGCGAATATCTTCCGGGATCACAAAAGCCCGGTTTTGCAGGAAAGCGTGGGCTTTCCCGGCCAGGGCCAGGTTGATGCTCGCACGCGGCGAACAGCCGGTCGTGATCAGCGCTTTCAAATGCGGCAGGTTATACCTTTCCGGCGTGCGCGTTGCATATACAATATCTACAATATACTGTTCGATCTTTTCATCGAGGTACACTTCTTTCACCAGTCCGCGCAGGCGCAGGATGTCTTCGGGCTTCAGGACTTTATTCACTTTTTCCAGGCCCTCCTTACGGACATTACTCCGGATGATCAGGCGCTCTTCTTCAATTTTCGGGTAGTCGAGCACGACCTTCAGCATAAAACGGTCGACCTGTGCTTCCGGAAGCGGGTAGGTTCCCTCCTGCTCAATCGGGTTTTGGGTGGCAAGCACCAGGAAGGGCTTGGGCAAAAGATGGGTTTCATCCCCGATCGTGATCTGGCGCTCCTGCATGGCCTCCAATAAAGCCGATTGCACCTTCGCCGGCGCCCGGTTGATCTCATCCGCCAGCACGAAGTTGGCAAAAACCGGTCCCTTCTTCACGTGAAACTGCTCCGCTTTCTGCTGGTAGATCAGCGTTCCGGTAACGTCAGCCGGCAGCAAATCCGGGGTAAACTGGATCCGGCTGAAATCGGCATCAATGGCTTCGGCCAGCGTTTTGATCGCCAGGGTTTTCGCCAGGCCCGGAACACCTTCCAGCAGCACATGACCGTCAGCCAGCAAGGCAATCAATAAGCGGTCGAGCATATTCGTCTGTCCAACGATCACCTTAGCGATCTCGCTGCGCAATTGCTGAATGACCGGGTTTTCATTCTGTATTTTTTCGGCTAGCACCCGGAGCTGCTCTGCCGGTGTAAGGCCCATATTGGCTGTATCTGACATACCTGAGTTTTATTGGATTGCAAAAATGCTAAAATAGCTATTTATATCGAATTTTCTGCTGTTAATTTATGTTAAGCCTAAAGTGGCTGAAGACCCAAAAAATAAGGGTTTCAGATGCCAGGAAGCACGCCAAGGTAGCGCAAAGTTTGCTAAGTGTTAAGGAAAGCTAAACATCCGCCTAACAAAGCTTTGCGCACTTCGCGGCTTCTTTCGTAACCTTTGCGTCCAAAAAACATCTGGTGCCCCCATAGTGTCTTGGCGTCTTAGTGGCCAAAAGCAGCTTCACTTCCGGCTTTGCACAGCAAATAAAAGCGGGCGGCTCGGGCTCGCATCGTTTTCAAACGGGGCCGTTTGCAGGTTGAGGATGTAATCCCCATCCGGTAGACTGTCCGGTACATACACCAACTCCGTGATCGTTTTATGAAATTGCGGGTTTTGCGGCACCTGCCAGAACGCATGATGAAAAGCCAGCGCCCCGTTATCATTTTCCCGGTCAACGGAAGGCAGGTCAATCAGCAGGTGCTTTACGCCCCATTCCTCCAGCAGCGGAATCAGGTCCAAATCCAGGTAAGGCGGGTTTGTCGCCGAATAATTCTGGTGCAGCTTCGATTCCGGGTTGGGCAAACTGCGGATGACCAACGCTTCACAAGGGCCGCTATCCGGCGGCATGTTTAAGGTTTTTAAGTTGATCACCCGGTCTTCACCGCGCTCTTCCGGTTGGGCCGAAATGACCTTTGCCCGGAAAAAATAACTTTTGAGGTGACGGTTTACGCTGTGCACCTCGGGCGTAATGTGACCCAGGCATTCGGTGTGCGTTCCATGACCATGCGGGTTGAAGAAAATATTGCGGAAATTGACGCTCCCGCCTTCAGCAACTGCGCCTACAAAACCGTTGGCGCGGACCGGTTCAAAAACCGGGGGCTCAACATACCAGGCCAGGGGATTTTGGTCCGTATTGACCATCGGGATGGAAAGGTCTGTACCGGCTTCGGTATCGATGAACTCCCGGTCATTTAAATATAATATCATGCTTTTATTTTGGTAAGCGGGCCAGCATTTGCTGGTATTCTGTTTTATGTGTGTTTGAGCCCGCGCAGCCCATCGTCACTTTCAGGTTTTTAAAGGTCTCGATCCGGTTGGCCGGGTTCGGGTGCGTGCTCAGGAACTCCGGCTGGCGCTCGCCGCCCATCGCCTGGATTTTCTCGAAGAAATGTGCCCCGGCATCCGCGTTGTAATCCGTCGGGCATAGGTAAGTCACCGAACGCTTGTCGGCCTCGGTTTCGTGCTCACGCGAAAATTTAAGGCTCACAATGGCTGAAGTTACTTCTTTCAGCAGCTGGCGATTCCCGGCAATGATTTCAAGCAGGACCTGCACGCCGAACACTTTTGTCATCTGGCGTGTTGAGTGGCGCATATCCGCATGGCCGATTTCGTGACCCATTACACCTGCAAACTCGTCTTCCGTTTCGAGGAATTTCAAAATCCCGGTATACACGTAGATATAACCACCCGGCGTACAGAAGGCGTTGAGCGTTTTATCGTCGTGGATCACGCGCACCCTCCAGGTGAAGTCGTCTTTGAAATCCACTTTCCCGGAATTCAGGATTTTGTCACGCACTTTGTACACGTATTGGTACACTTCCTTATACTGGACCGAGTCCAGCAGGGGATACTCCTTCGGGTTTCCGTCAATTTCCGCCGCTACCTGTGCACCCAGCTGGCGATCCTGGTCTATCGTAAATAAATTGAATCCTTTTCCTTTGTTCTTTTCGTTGACCGTCCCACAGGTAGCAAGGGTAAAGGTCAAAGCGATGATTCCTACTGTTTTAATTTTCATGGTTGTTTGTTTATTAGTTGTTATTCATTTAGTTGTATATATTAAAATTGGCCGAGATCAAAAAACCGGATATCCGGGAAATGGGTATTGAAAAAGCCATAACCGTTGACGATATTCGTCGGGTAATTGACCGGCTCGATGTTTAATTGGTTCAAAACATTTCCTCCGCCTACCTTAAAGCTCAGGTACTTGTAATAGGCTTCGTTGATGTTGGAAAGGGTCACCACGATGCTGTCTTTGTGGTGTAATTCGCTCATCAGCAGGTTGTTCTGGTACGTTCCGCCGAATTCCTTATCGCTGACGAGGATGGAACGCGCCAGCACATTGCTCCCGTTCAGGAAATAATTGACATTATCCGCGCCGGTATAGCCTTCCTGCTTGCGGTAAATGTTAATCAGGTACCAGTTCGATACATCCGGGATGTCATTGAAGCTCAGGTTGAGGTAAACGTTCGTATCCGTTTCCAGTTTTTCGACCGAAGGCAAAATCTGGGTAAAATCAACCTTCGGCAGCATGAGGGTTTTGGACGTGATCGTATCGCCGTCCACATAAGCGATCAGCTCGTATTCCTGGTTGACCTGGTAAGCTTCCGAGAAACTGGCATAAATCCCCGGGCTCAGCTCAAAAAAGTCAAAGGTTTTGTTGTCAAAGCGGATTTGCACCGTGGCGCCGGAAATCAGCAGGCTGTCGAGGTCTTCCGCCGTATTGCCCTCCAAAACGGAAAAGGATTTGGACAGGGCCACAATCATCGCGCTGTTCGGGATCACATGGGTAAAAGCAACCAGTTTCGGCGGGGCGGATTCCACCTTGATATCAATCGGCTTCGGCCGGCAGGAGGCGAAGGCGAGCAATAACACGATATAGAAAACGCACTGTTTCATGGTCTAAAACTTAAAATTGTACCCGATCGAGGGTGTGAAACCCAAAAGTCCCGGCTGGGTGTATTTGTAGGTCCCGTCCGGGTTTTGCACGACATTGATCTTATACGGTGTGGCACGGTTGAAGAAATTATAGGCCCCCAAATGCCATTCACCGGTAAAGCGTTTTTGCCGCTTGTTTTTCGATTTCAGTATAAAGTTAATATCTACGCGCCTTGATGCCGACATTTTGTACGAATTTTTTTCGGCATAGATCGGAACAATGTCCACCCCCGTCAACCCAGCATTCGGTAAAAAGTACTGCCCGACGATCGGTGTAAAACGCGCGCCGGTGGCCGCTTCAAACACAACGGCAAAGGACAGCCTGCGGCGCAAAATCCAGGTGCCGGCAACGGTGAGGTAATTGCGCCGGTCGTATTTCGCCCAGAAGGCCTTGCCCTCATTCAATTCGTCAAACCGGCGCTTGGTCCACGAAAGCGTATAACCGATCCAGCCGGTGAGCTTGCCTTCTTCTTTTTTGTACAAAAACTCAAAACCGCCGCTCCAGCCCTTTCCCTGGATCAGCAGGTCTTCGAACTGGTCATTGAGGATAATCTGGCTGCCTTCGCGGTACTCAGTCAGGTTCTGCATGTATTTGTAATAGGTTTCGAACACGAAATACGCCTTGCGTTTCGGCAGGTAGCGGTTGAGCGAGATCGCAAACTGGTCGGCAATCTGCGGCTTGATGTTTTTGGAGATCGGGTACCACAAATCCGTCGGCAGGGCAATCGAGCTGCTGGAAACGCGATGCATAAACTGGTACATCCGCGAAACGGAAAATTTCAGCGCCCGCTGCTTCGACAATTGGATCGCCAGGTTGGCCCGCGGGGAAAAGCCGGTATAGGTCTTGTTTTTCACAAAGCTCATCGGCAGCGAAAGCCCGTAATCGATTTTCACCTTTTCGGAAAGCGTTTTATTAACGTCAATATAAGCGTTGGTTTCCACCGTTGCAATCAGCGCGCCCTCCTTGCTTTTGAGGTATTCGGAGATTTCACCGGTAGTGCTCACCACATTCGGCCGGAAGCGGTGGTTGGTGATGTTCATCCCGTATTGAATTTTCGTGCTGCTGTTCATGAAATACTGCAGATCATATTTCAGGCCAAGATCGCGCACGGCGCTTTTGATCAGCAGGTTGTTTTCCAAAAAAGCCCCGAAAATATCATATTTGAACTGCGTGTGTACGAAAGTCAGGTTGGCGAAGAGCTTATCGGAAAACAAATGCGTCCAGCGCACGGTTTGCGTAAAATTCCCGAGCTTAAAACCAAAACCCAGGCCCTGGGTCGAATCTTCCGCATTGCCCGAAAATTTGAGCACATCGTTGCCGTAATAGCTCGCCAGGAACAATTTGTTCTTTTTATTCAGCATGGCGTGCACCTTGGCATTGAAATCGTAAAAATAAAAAGGAATGTTCTGCCCGGTCAGCTTAAAGACCTGGTCGATATACGAACGACGGGCCGAAACCATGTAGGAAATCTTATCTTTTTTGATCGGGCCTTCGATCGTAATGCGCGAAGAAAGCATACCTATCCCCCCAACCACGTTGGTTTTTGATTTGTCCCCGTCAATGGTCCGGATGTCCGTAATCGAAGAGAGCCGCCCGCTGTAGTAGGCCGGGAAACCACCCTTGTAAATCGTCATTTCCTTAATCACATCCGGGTTGAAGACCGAGAAAAAACCGAACAAATGCCCGGGATTGTAAACCGTGGCTTCATCCACCAGGATCAGGTTCTGATCGCCGTCGCCCCCGCGCACGAAAAAGTTGGTCCCCCCTTCCGATCCGCGGTTGATTCCCGGGAGTAACTGCGCTACTTTCAGCACATCGGTTTCCCCGCCGATGGCCGGCAGGTTTTTGGCTTCCTTAATGTCGAGCCGGATCACCGAAACTTCCGTATTTTCAATCAGTTCCTGGCCACCCGATTTTTTGGCCGTTACCGTCACTTCCTGCACATCGCGCACGGCATTCATGAAAAAATCCTGCTGCAGGGTTTTCGCCGCTTCGATTTCTATGGTTTGTACCGGGTAGCCCGACGAGGCCAGCTGGATCGTGTATTTGGCGGCAGCAGGCACTTCGATGGAAAAAAAACCGTATTCATTGGTGAGCACGCCTTTTTTCAATTCGACGACATAAACCTTGGAGTAAAGCAAAACTTCCTTGCTTTCGCTGTCTTTGAGGTAACCGGAAATCGTAATGTTTTCCTGTGAGAAGGCAAAAGTAGTAGTCAAAAAAAGATATGTAACCAGGAATTTACACATGCAGGGTTATGAGGAGTAACTGAAAAATAACACACTTAAAAAAATGCAGATAAACCCCAACCCAAAACCATAAAATACCTGCCGCAGCGTATGCTTCCCGAGATAAACCCGCGCCGAAAGCACCAAACCGCAAACCAAAGCCGCCACTACCAGTATTTCAAAAAAATACTCGGCCTGGCGGCTGTAATACCCGACAAAAAACCCGAAAAGCATGCCCGCACCGATAGCATGCAAGCTGATTTTATCTTTCCGGTTGATAATTCCCGCGATCACAATCGCTGTAAACCCGCCCCAGGGCAAAGCATAGATCGAAGCGGGAAGCACGCCCTTCGGCGCCTTAACCAAAAACAAAACGCCCAGGATGAAACAGAACATCGCGGTGATCACGATCGGGACGCCCCGCTCTTCGCGGTTGTCGACTTCAATCGAAGAAATATTTTTGGAATACCGCAGGATCAGCAAGGACAAGCCAGGCGCCAGGAAGGAAAAAATCGCGAACCAGGCCAACACCACCAGTTTGAAATTCGGGTTGAGCCAGTACAGGGTATCCTGCTGGAAAAAACTCGTTTCAACGGAGGGAATGTACATCGCGGTACAAATTGCGTAAATCGGCATCAACAAAGGCAAAAACAGCCAGGAAATTGTATGTGCCGCAAACCGCATCATAATTCTTTGCGGAGGCGTGCCACCGGGATATTTAATTGTTCGCGGTATTTGGCCACCGTTCGCCGGGCGATGTTGTAGCCTTTTTCTTTCAGTAATAAAGCAAGCCGGTCGTCCGTCAGCGGTTTTTTCTTCTGTTCGCCGGAAATCGCTTCAGAGAGGATCTTTTTCACCTCACGCGTCGAAACCTCTTCCCCGGAATCGGTCGAAAGGGATTCGGAGAAGAAATATTTCAGCGGGAAAATTCCGTAACCGGTTTGTACGTATTTGCTGTTCGCCACCCGCGATACGGTCGAAATATCGAGCCCTACCATGTCGGCAATGTCTTTCAGGATCATCGGGCGCAGGTTCGTTTCATCGCCCGTCAGGAAATATTCGCGCTGGTAGTTCATGATCGCTTCCATGGTAAACAACAAAGTATTCTGGCGCTGCTTGATGGCATCGATGAACCACTTGGCATTTTCCAGTTTCTGCCGCACGAAAGCGAGGGCATCTTTGTCCGATTTGGAGGTTTTGGCCCCTTCGGCATAAGTCCGCAGCATGCGTTCATATTCGCGGCTGATCTTCAGTTCCGGCGAGTTGCGCCCGTTGATGCTCAGCTCAAGCTGCCCGTCGAATTCCGTCAGCATAAAATCAGGGATGATCTGCTGCATGGACTTGCCCGCTTCTTTCATCGAGCCGCCGGGCTTGGGATTCAGGCGGATAATCTCGTCGATTGCCTGCTTGAGGTCTTCGTCTTCGATCTCCAGCTTCTTCTGGATTTTATCGTAATGTTTTTTGGTAAATTCTTCAAAATGGTCCTCGAGGATCTTCTTGGCGGTAAACAAGGTAATGTCGCCATCCTGTTTACGCCTGATCTGGAGCAAAAGGCATTCGCGCAAATCGCGTGCCCCCACACCCGCCGGATCAAGCTCCTGCACCAGGGTGAGTACTTCTTCCACCTGCGCCTCGCTAACGCTCAGGTTGGCCGAAAAAGCCAGGTCGTCCACGATCGCCTCCACCTCGCGGTTGAGGTAGCCGGACTCGTCCAGGTTGCCGATGATCGTATCCGCGATCAGGAATTGCGTATCGTCCAGGTCAAGCAAATGCAGTTGTTCGGTCAGTTTCTCCTGGAAACTTTGCTCGCCCGAAAGCGGAATTACACGCTCTTCGTCGTCCTTGCTGCTGTTGTTGGTTTGCGTCTTATAATCCGGGGTGTCGTCGTCGAAATAATCTGACAGGTCAAAATCATCGTCCCGGTCATTATCCTCCTGGTAATCGTCGTCGTTATCGTTGTAATCGTCCTCAGACTCGTCCTTGCCTTCTTCCAGCGCCGGGTTTTCCTCGATTTCCTGCTTAATGCGCTGGTCCAGCTCCATCGTGGGAACCTGCAGCAGTTTCATCAGCTGGATTTGCTGGGGAGAAAGACGTTGTTCGAGCTTCTGGGCTAAATACTGTTTGAGTGCCATAACGGGTTAAAGATACGGAAAAAATTTATTATGCGTATACTCATTATTGTAGATTCGCAAATTCGTGGATTACCTGCGGTGCTGCCTTCGGCGGTCGTAAATTCAGAATGCCGCATAGAGAGTCTGCGAATGCGCAAAGCGCTATGAATCTACGAATTTATCATGTCGCTTGCGACAGCTTAAAACTCCGCATTCTTCGGTGTGCGCGGGAAAGGGATCACGTCGCGGATATTGCCCATGCCGGTCACAAACATCACCATACGCTCAAAACCGAGACCGAAGCCGGCGTGCGGCACCGTTCCGAACTTGCGGGTTTCCAGGTACCACTTAAGTTCCTTTTTCGGGATGTTAAAATCATCACATTTTTGTTCAAGAATATTAAGCCTCTCTTCCCGCTGCGACCCACCAACCATTTCACCGATGCCCGGGAACAAGATGTCCATTGCGGCCACGGTTTGTTTGCCCGGCTCGCAGTTTTCGTTCTGGCGCATGTAAAAAGCCTTGAAAGAAGCCGGGTAGTCGGTCAGGATCACCGGGCGCTTGAATTCTTTCTCCACCAGGTAACGCTCGTGCTCGGATTGCAGGTCGGTTCCCCAGCTCACGTCGTACTGGAATTTTTGCTTCTTGTAACGGTCCGAGTTCATCAGCACAGCAATCGCTTCGGTATAGGTCATGCGCTTAAACTCGTTAGCCACTACAAATTGCAAACGCTCAAGCAAAGTCATTTCGCTGCGTTCGTTCACCGGCTTGGATTGTTGTTCTGTAGCTTCCCGCTCGCTGAGGAATTTCAGGTCATCGGCAAAGTTGTCCATCACATACTGGCAGATGTATTTCAGCATGTCTTCCGCCAGGTCCATGTTATCATGAATATCGTTGAAGGCCACTTCCGGCTCGATCATCCAGAATTCAGCGAGGTGGCGTGAAGTATTCGAGTTTTCCGCGCGGAAGGTTGGCCCAAAGGTATATACCTGGCCCAAAGCCAATGCCGCCAATTCAGCTTCGAGTTGCCCCGAAACCGTCAGGTTGACCTGCTTCCCGAAAAAGTCTTCGGAATAGTCAATATAATCATGATTGTAAACCTTAAATAAATTATAGAATGACAATATAAATAAAGGCATTTCATCAATTTGAAAATGAGATTCGTCAAAATTAAATTTCCACCCCTTTTCTTTTTCAACTTTTTTTAAATCATTTTTTAATCGCCTTAAGTCATAATTACCAAGCTTACCTTCTCTAAAATAAACTTTTATTTTTAAAAAAAGTTTTGAAAACAATTCATTGATTTCATCCCTATCTTCTTTAGATAAATCCTTAAAGTTAGAATCAAAATTTTGTTTTATATGAGTCAATTGCCTCAAGTCTGAACTTAAAAGTTGTTTTAGATTCTTCTGACTAAATAATTCTGAAAGTATAGATGAGTTTTTAATAAATTCCGCATCTTTACTATAGTATTTATGATTTTCTTTCTCTAAAAAATCAATAATACAATTTGAGTATTTTCCAGCAATTTCCTTTGTCGCTTCGAAAACCTCTGTAAATCTAGGCTGTTTACCTTTATACTCAATTACAGGTAAATCATATAGATTTAAATTGGTTACTTGGAACATTTCGCCCGCACCTTCGGCATCCGAACCGGTAATGATCGGCGTATGAATGTAGTAAAACCCGCGGTCGTTGAAGAATTTGTGGATCGCGTAAGCCACACCGTGACGGATGCGGAACACCGCCCCGAAGGTATTCGTCCGGAAACGCAAATGCGCCTGCTCGCGCAAAAATTCCAGGCTGTGCTTTTTAGGCTGCATCACCGTTTTTTGCACGTCGTCCGGGTTAGCTTCACCCAAAATTTCAATCCCTCCAACTGAAACCTGCATTTCGACCGCCTGGCCAGAACCTTGCGACTCCACTAAAACGCCGGTCAGCGCCAGCGAAGCCCCCGTGGAGATCTTCTTCAAAATTGCTTCGTCAAAATTCTCAAAATCAACAACAGCCTGGAGATTATTAATCGTTGAGCCATCGTTTAGCGCAATAAAACGATTCGCACGAAATGAGCGCACCCAACCTTTAACCAACAACTGTTCCCCTGTTTTGGAACTTGTTAAAACATCTGCAATTTTTGTTCTTTTCATCCTGTTTTGGCTTCTAAATAAAACTTTTTGTTAAACCAGCAAAGATAACGAAAAATGAAAGCCTCGATAGCTATCGGGAGAAAAATTGGAAACTTATTTTTCAAAGTTCAGGTAGGTAATATTGAGCTTGCGGAAAGCCGAAGGCCGCACATTCCGGATAAAAACGACAATCAATGAATCGACATCTTTGGTGTGCAGCCAGGGATTTACCGTCACTTCAAAAGGAGCGGGCTGATACAATTCGGGGATGCGCGCCCCCAGGAAAAACTGGCTGCGCGGGGCGATTTCTTTCCCGTTCTTTAAAAAAGCAACAAAAAAGCCCGGGCTGCAGCTGTCATTGGAAATCCAGGCCTCGCCGGCAACCCGCAAGCCGATCAGGTCATTGCTCGTTTTATTACTGACAAAAGTCCGGTAGATGTCAAAATCTTTCTGCGGGTCTCCGAAATCGTATTTAGCGGAAGCTTTTCTGCTTCCCCAGTTTTTGCTTTCCGGGTCATAGTATAACGTTTGTTGTTGGGTGATTTTACCTCCCGGAAGTTTCTGGTCCCGGAAAAAATAGTTCCAGGCATAACGCGCTTCGGTTCTGCCAAAAATTTGCCAGAAAATGGCCTTGTTGACATGATCGAAGTGCATAATATTGGTGTTGAACTGGTACTGGTAGGTTTGATAAAGCAACAAGGTGAAATACAGGAAAGCCAGGTAAAACGCCTGGATGATCCGCAGGCTGGCTTCCAGCAAATAAGCGATCGGCAGGGCCAGCAAAAGGGAAAACTCAACCAGCGCCCGCATGCCCAAACCGCCGCCATACCACCAGCACCACCAGGAAGCGATCACATACAGATTGATCCCGGATACAAATGCCCAGCCCCAAAACAGCCACTTGTTTTTCCGGTACATGAACCACATCCCCGGGATAAGCAGCAAAAGAAAAGGAGCGTAAACAAACAAGCCGCGGCGGTAGCTGAACAAAACTTCCGGGATTTTCGGATTGGTGAGAAATTCAAAGCGTTCCGTAGTGTATGTATCCAGGCTCCAGCGCCCGGTTTGCAGGTACATGTTGATCAGCTGCGGAGAAAAAACCACCAGGAAAAGCAGTAAACCTGCCAGGAGCTGCAGTTTGCGCGAACGGAACAACACACCCAGGCAGGTCGTAAAAGATTTCCAATCGGGAAACAGGAAAGGCAAAAACAGCACCACGAGCACATTGGTCGGGCGAAGGATAAAGATCAGCGCTGCCAGCATGAACAGCCCGTAGAGCTGCTTGGTTTTCTGCTGCAGGGCAAAGCGCCTCCCTACCAGCAAAAACCAGTTGATGGCAAAAAAGGAATAAACGTGTGAGTAAGCCGGGCTATGGACCGTGTAGTAATTCAGGCTGGTGCCGAAGGTAAGCCCCACGATTAGGAAGCTGATCGTAAAATTGGAGATCCGGTAGGATTTCAGGAGCAGCACCAGGGCTATCATTCCCAGGATGTAATAGAAAATGGCCGCATAGCTGACCGTTCCAAGGTAAGTCCGTTCATAGCCATCCCCGGGGTCGCCGTTAACCCAGCTTTGCCAGGCATAGTTCATCGCAAAAAAAGGAGCCATCAGGATGGAAGTCCCAATGTAGTATTTGTTCATGACTGCGCCCGGCTCAGCATTGATGTTGATACCCACGATAAAATCATAGGTATCGTGTTTGGCAATGGTTTTTCGCAGGAATTGAAAACGGAAGTCTTTGTGGATAAAAACAGCCGGCAAATAAGCATAATAACCCGAGCCATCCGAAAAAACGGCATGTTTGCGCGCCACGCCGTACACTCCTTTGAAATGTGCATCGGATTGTTTGCCCATGAACAAAACGCTCAGTAGCAGCACCAGGCTGATCAGCCAGTTTTTGCGTATGCGTGAAAAGAAAGCCTTCATCCTGTTTTTAATCAACAGGCTAAATTAGGGATTAATTTTGAAAAGGGAATTGAACCATATTAAGACACATAAGATCTTATTTGAAAATGCCGGGAAGAGCGTTGAAGCTTATTTGCCCACGGATTACCTGCGGTGAGATCGCTACGCTAAGTTGCGCAGATCACGCAGATTTAAAACGCAGATTTATCTAACCGGTTAAGCATTAAATGTTGTGGAGCCTTGGTGGTTTAATCGAAATATGTGTGCGTCAACCCACAACTACTTAACTGCTAACTTAGCAACTCATCAACTATTTTCAGAAATTACATGCCTTGCTACATCAACTTCCAAAAGAACCTTATATGCCTTATGTGGTTTATTGGGTAAGTATCGGGCGGACATAAAACTCAGACCTCACACTCCAACCCACACTGCTTAACTGCTAACTTAGCAACTATATCACCACATGAAAAGCTCCTGCACCATGCCTTTGCCCCACGGTTCCTTGCCGAAATCGGCTTCAAGCTTGGCCTTCAGTTCTTCGTGCGTATAGATTTTTTTGCCGGGTTTCGGGGTGATTTTATCAAACTCGGGCTTGAGGGCTTCCACTTTTTTAGCGAAATATACCACACCGCCATCTTCGGTAGCCAGGCCGAGGATTGCTCCCGGGAGCCCTCGGAAAGTTTCCGGCCCCACGGAAGGCATAATTTCCTCACTGAACCAGGCATAAATCCGGATCGTGTCGTTCATCTGGAAAATGGCCTTGCGGCATTCATACCCGCTGATCTTACGCTTGCTTTCCGTGATCTTCCACTGGCGGTCAATCAGCGAATCCTGCACATAGGCGCTTTCGCCCCAGATATTGAGGATCGACAGACGGGCGCCGCTTTTGAGGTTCTGCGAAACCGTGTTCTTGTTCGTTGCCCAGCTCATCATGCCTTTTTTCGTTTCGTCCTCCACCGGTAAAAACACCGAAAGCGAATCGTTGAAATACAGCTCAAAGACATCAATCGCGTTTTTATTGCTTTCGTTCAGCCAGCGGTTGGAGCGCTCATCCCTGAATTTTTTCATCAGGTTGGTGCGGCGCTCAAAGGTAATTTTCCCGGAAGCAAGCTGGGCATTCCCGGCAAACACAAAAGCCAGGAAGGTGAAAAGGGCAATATATTTAGAAGAAATCATCCGGCTCTTTGGTTTTGGTGCTGTTAAACTTAAAGGTGAGGCGCGCCATGAAATAACGGGCAATGATCACGGATTTCGTATCGGTGATTACGTTGGAATTGACATAACGGTTGGCGCTCACGTTCTGGTTGAGGATGTCGTACACGTGTACCGTGGCGATCAGGTTTTCGTTTTTCAGGAAGCTTTTCGATACGGAAGCATTCCAGATCAGGAAGTTCAGGTCGTATCCTTCGGCACGCTGCGAGTTGATCGTGTAGCTTGCGTCCGTTTCGATGAAAAAGCCTTTCGGTAGTTTCCACAGGAAACGGGCGTTATAGCTCTGGCTGGAATACGGCAATACGGATTGGCTGCTGATCGTGCTTGAAGGCTTCGTGTAGGCATAATTTCCGCCCACGGAGAATTCAACGGAGTCGCGCTCGATTTTCAGCTCCAGCCCACCGCCGATGTTCTGGTTCACCGTCGTGTTTTTCACACTGTCGACAAAGCTGATTTGGCGGGAATGGGCCATGTTGACATTCGGCACCATTTCGAGAAATTTTTTGAACAGCGGCATGCCCATCCCGAAATTGAGGCTGGATGAGGTGTTCCCGTCCACGTTGACCGTTTGGGAGAAGGAGCGGCCCAGGTCATCATAAGTGATAGAGCTCGCAAAAGCATTGTTCGTGATCGTATGGTTCACCGACGACCAGAAATACGTGCCCGATAGCGGCTTATACGTATTAAAGGACCCGGAGAAATTGTGCACGTAATTCGGTTTGAGGTTCGGGTTACCGATGATCTGCCTGTTCGGGTTCGTGTTATCGCGCACCGGCTGCAGCTGGTTGATGGAAGGCTGCGAAGAGGACGTATTGTAGCTCATGACGAAGCGGTTGTGCTGCGAAATTTTGTACACATAGCGCGCACGCGGCAAATAGTTCGTAATATCCTGGTGAATTTGCGTATTGAAAAAGAGGTTTTCGTTATTGATCACCACATTGCGGTAACGCAATCCCCCGGAAATTCGGTGTTTTTTGTGCTCAAAAATCAGTTGGGAACCCGCCAGGTTTTGCATTTTCGTCGTCTGGAAATTGTTCGAGAAATTCGAATCCAGCTTCGAGTAACTGCCGTCGGCGTAATTCAGGGTGTATTTTTCCTGCTCATTGAAGTTATTGTAGAACTCATAGGTAAACTCCAGCTTGAATTTCTTGCCCAATGGCTCGATATACGACATCGTAGCCGTATGGGAGCGCGAAAGGGAGCTGTTTTCCTTGCGCTGGTCGGTGGGAGATGGCAAGCTGATATCTTCCACTTCCAGGAAACCATCGGATTTGTTGTCATCGTATACAAAACGATAGGAGGAGGTCAGTTTCCGTCCTTTTTTCTTAAAATCGCGGCGCAGGCTCACCTTACTGGTCAGGTTGGAGCCGCTGGCATTATTTTCATTCGTAACCACCGTACGGCGCGCGAGCTGCAGGTCTTCGAACAGGAAATCCGTGCTGTCGGTCGCATTGGTGTAGGATTTGTCCAGGCCGGCCGCCGTTTCCAGCTCAATCGTCGTGAGTGAGTCCATCTTGTGGGTAAACTTAAAGTTCAGGTCATGCGACTCATTTTTGTCTTCTGTGCTGCTTTTCAGGTCGGTTACATAAGAAGTATCCGTCAGGAAATACTGCGAGCGGTTGGTTTCCAGTGTTTTCAGCCCGGCGTTATTGTAGGTGTAATTGATGTTCAGCTCCGTTTTTTTGGTGATCTGGTCGTTATAGTAGATCCCGGCCTTGAGTGTTGTCGGGATCCCGCTTCCCTGGTTATTGCTGAAATTCCAGTTCCAGTTGTCGTTTTCTTCATCGAAAAAATTCCGGGAAGTCAGTCCGTATTTGTACATGTCGCGCCACTCCAGGCTGGATTTCATGGTATTGGAACCCAGCGCAAAGACAGAGATTTTCTGTGTTTTATTGAATTTATTGGCCAGGAATTCCCCTTCATAAAAGGGTTTCCCGTTCGTGGCCCCGGCATCGGTAGCCCCCGCTATTTTCCCGAAATAGCCCTTTTTAGCTTCGTCCTTGAGCCGTAGGTCGAGCACCTGGATCGTTTCACTGTCATCTGTCGAGTTTTCATCTTTTTTCTCATAAATCTCAACGGTTTCAACGCCCTGCGCCCCTAAATTGCGCGTGGCCATCGTCGGGTCGGCCCCGAAAAACTCGTCGCCGTCCACCAATACCTGCTGGATTTCCTTGCCCTGGGCTTCGATGCTTCCGTCGGCGTTTACTTTGATCCCCGGCAATTTTTTCAGGAGGTCTTCCACCACCGCATTCGGTTTGGTCTGGAAGGAATCGGCTACATACACGAGGGTGTCGCCTTTGTAATACACCGGGTCTTTGTAGGCGTAAATCACCACCTCCTTCAGGTTTTGGCTTTTTTGAGGGATAATGATGCGCTTGATGTCAAAGTCATGGCTGGCAGCGCTGCCGAAAATATAATACGAGTTTTCGCTGAAACGCGGATGGGATACAATCAGTTGAAGCGTATCGATCGGTGTTTTGAATTCAAAAAATCCATTGGCGTCCGAACGCTTAAAGTCCACCAAAACCGAATCCTTGATCCGGACCAGCATAGCCAGGGCATTCTGAAGGGGAACGGCCTGATTATTTGTTGTGTCCTGGACATGTCCGCTGATCGTCATTTGCTGGGAAAAGGAAAGCAAAGGCAATAGCATTACCAGGAAACATAAATATAGTCTTTTAGTCATTCGGCTAAATTTTGCAAGTACAAGGATACTAAAGATTTCTCATTTAGAAATGTTAAAGTTTGTGAAGCCTGAAAAAACAGGTATAAGCGGTTTTTAAACGCCAAAACATTCCATTTTCCGGGGCTGCTGTTTTAAGACAAAGGAAAACGATAAAAGTTTAAACCCCGTTCCGTTTTTTGAGCATATTCCAGGATTTTCATGGGTAATTGCCTCATAAACCTGCATTTTTAGTATCGTTTCCGTCAAGGCGCTTGTCGTTGGTGACCTGTCACCCCGTGAAGGCTTTTTCTCCGAACGGCTTCACTTGAGACTTGACTTTTTGCTTCTTTTGTGTTTAAGACAAAAGAAGAGTAAACTATTTTCAATTTGAAAATTTCTTTTTCATTTTTGAAATAATTCCCTTTTCTGGCACGGCTTAAAAATCGATCAAACAACTTATAATCAACGATTTACACAAAATCATTCATTTTGGTACAAAACTCGTTATCTCCTTTCCTGAAGTTGAAAAGCAGCCCTTAGCTTACCATACTTCTCCGGGAAATGACCCGGGGACCTGGAAGAAGGAACAAGCGGGACAACTCCGGCAAACAACAAAAAACACGGTTATGAGCGAAAGTCAAATATTACGCATAGTGATTCTTGAGGACAATCTCTTCTACAATAAATTGTTCTCCAGGAAGATCGAACAGCTGGTCGAAAAACACAAGGTCGGTAAAAATATTACCTTTGTTTTGGACTCGTTTAACAATTATTCGGAATTTTTGAATAACTTTAATAAGGAAACCAACATCGCTTTCGTCGATTTTAACCTCGACAATAATTTCAGCGGGATCGATGTGATTAAAGACATCCGGAATGTGAGTTTCGACTGTACGGTCATTATTATCTCCGATGCCAAGAACAATTACAACCTGTACCATTGTCTGTACGAAGGGGCTTCGGGCATCGTATTAAAAAATGACACCACCTTCGACCTGTGTTCCTACCTGATTGAAGAACAAATAAAGCGTCTGGCAGTATGAAATTTTTTAAATACGAAATCAGTTCGATTATCCTGTTGACGGGGATTTTTTTCCTGGTGGTGCTCACCGGCTTTTATGTCAACACGAAAATCTCGACCACCATTGAAAAGGTCAATATCCAGTCGACACCCGACAGCCGCCTTTTATTGATGAAATCCCTGACCGGCACGCTCACCGAAGCCGAAAACAATTTGTACTCCTTTAACCTGACAAAAGACAAAACCTACCTGGAGGATTTTTACAAAGCCATCCGGAAATCCGAAAAAAAACTAAACCGCCTCAAAAATGCCACCTGGAGCGATCCGGCTTTCAAACCGAATGTCGATACACTCGAATTCCTGGTGCTGAAGAAATACAATATCCTCGACAGCCTCATGCTGGTGCAAAACCAATACCGCGTCAATGAAGCGCTGAACATCGTACAGGAAAAAATCGACGAGGTAAGCGCCCTCGAGCGGGCACAGCAAAACGAAAAAAACAAAGGAATCAACCTCTTTAAGCGAAAAAAAGCCGAACAAACGCTCAAAACCAACTACTTCAAAAAAGAGCTCGAAGAAATCCGCAAGCTCGAAAGCGACAAGGAAATCGCCAACAATACCCTGGAGCTCAGCCTCATTCAATACGACCGCTTCATTATGAAGAAGATCAACCAGATGCTCGAACGGCTCGAAAAAGACGAGCGCCAGGCGATTCTACGAAAAACCGATGCGGCCAAACAAGCAGCCAAAGATGCCAAACGGATCACGATTATTTTCAGTGTGTTCTGTTCCCTGCTGCTTTTGCTGATCTTCTACACCATCATCAAATACATCCGGAAGAACAACGAATACAAGCAAATCCTGAAAAAAGCCAAAGAAGAAAGCGACGAGCTGGCCGAAGCCAAAGTGCGCTTCCTTTCCAACATGAGCCACGAGCTGCGCACCCCGCTCAACTCCATCATCGGTTTTACGGATTTGCTCACCCAGCCTGATTCCAAACTGAGCAACGAGCAACGCCGCGAAAAACTGGGAATCATCCAGAAATCGGCCCAGCTGCTGCTGAAATTGCTCAATAATATCCTGGACCACACGAAGCTGCAGGCCAACAAAATTGAGTTTGAAAAAGAAGATTTCGACCTGATTGTTGCCGTAAAAGAAGTCTTCCAGATCCTCGAGGAATCGGCCCGCGTGAAAAACAATCAGCTGCTGCTCCAGGTTTCGGCCGAGAGCCTTCATGTACGCGGTGATGCCTTCAAACTGAAGCAAATCCTGCTCAACCTGGTAGGCAATGCCATCAAATTTACCGAAAACGGCACCATCGAGATCAAGCTTCGCTTCGAGGCCAACGAAGCCGGCAAATACCTCGTGCACATCAGCGTCAGCGACACCGGGATCGGGATCGCGGAAAACCGCCTCGCCCACATCTTCAACGAGTTCGAGCAGGAAAATATGCACACCAGCAAGCAATACGGCGGAACGGGCCTCGGGCTCAACATCACCAAAACGCTGATTGAATTACAGGGCGGTTCCATTCGGGTGGAAAGTAAAAAGAACCTGGGAACAACCTTCTTTTTCCATATTCCTTTTGAGCATGGCAAAATCATTCCCATCCCGGAAAGTATAGCGCAGCCGGTTTTCGATATCAGCGAACTGGCCAAAGACAAAAAGATCCTGATCGTGGACGACGAGCCTTACAACCGAAAGCTGCTTAGCTCCCTGCTGCATCCTTACGGCATCGAAATTTCGGAAGCGTCCGATGGCGAAGAAGCCTGCGAGCTGGCACGCAATACCCAGTTCGATATCATCCTGATGGACATCCGCATGCCCAAAATGAACGGGATCGACGCCACCAAACAGATCAAGGCCATGCAGCCCGTTCCCGTGCCGATCGTGGCCCTTTCGGCCGGTACCATCGACGAAGACAAAAACACGGCTTTCATCTTCGATGCGGTTTTGCCCAAACCTTTCAAAAACGATCATTTGCTGGCTATAATCGGCAAGCTACTGGACAAAAATGCAGGCAGCATCGACCTCAACCAGGTGCTGGCCGAAGACGATGAAAATGATACCGACAAGCATTACGATTTGTCCAACCTCCGCGTCATGTCGCAGGGCAACCAGGATTTTTTCGACGAAATGGTTGAGCTCTTCATCCGCACCAGCAAAGAAGGCATTTCCCAAATGGAAACTTACCTTCAGGAAAAGGACTTTTATGCCATGTCGCAGATCGCCCACCGCATTTCTTCACCCTGCAAACACCTCGGGGCCAACAAAATGTACGCCCAGCTCAAGCTGATCGAAAACTACAAAAAGAACGCCTTCACCTACGAAGAAATGAAATTTGTACTCGAAAAGCTGAAAAATCACTGCATGCAGCTTATCCGTCACCTCGAAGCCGAAAAATTCGAAGAAAAATCAATATAATTCGGAATTATGTAAGAGCAATTCCGTTTTAATTCGGTAAATTGCAGCAAAATATTTACAGCGATTCATGCCAAACAACAAAGCGTTCACCATTTTTATCGTCGAAGACAACGAGTGGTACAACAAGCTCCTCGTTCACAACTTATCGCTCGACCCGGATTTCGAGATTCATAGCTTTTTTAACGCCAAAGACCTGCTCAAATCACTGGACCACGCCCCTAACGTGATCACCATCGACTACCGCCTGCCCGACATGCTGGGTGATGAATTACTGGCCAAAATCAAAGAACAGTGCCCCGAATGTGAAGTGATCGTGATTTCGGAGCAGGAGGACATCGAAACCGCGATCAATATCCTGCGTTCCGGCGCCTACGATTACATTGTCAAAACAAACGATATCCGCGACCGCCTTTTCCAGTGCATCCGCAACATCCAGAAAAGCTCCGGCCTGCGCAAGCGCATCACCCAGCTCGAAAGTGAAGTGCAGCAAAAATACGCCTTCGAAAAAGCAATCATCGGTCAAAGCCCGGCCATCCACCAGGTATTCGCGCTCATGGCCAAATCGCTGACTTCGAACATCAACGTAACCATTTCGGGCGAAACCGGGACCGGGAAAGAAATGGTGGCCAAGGCCATCCACTACAATTCTTCCTATAAAAACAACCCCTTCATTTCCGTCAACGTAGCCGCCATTCCGAAAGACCTGTTCGAAAGTGAGCTTTTCGGCCACGAAAAAGGTTCCTTCACCGGCGCCCATGAGCTGCGCATCGGGAAATTCGAAGAAGCCAACGGCGGAACGCTTTTCCTCGACGAAATCGGGGAACTGGACATTTATTTCCAAGCTAAGCTACTGCGCGCCCTCCAGGAAAAAGAAATCACACGCATCGGGAGCAACAAGGTAATCCCTTTCAGCTGCCGGATCATTGTGGCTACCCACAAAAACCTGCTCGAAGAAGTCAAAAAAGGCAATTTTCGAGAAGATTTGTACTACCGCCTCTTCGGTTTGCCGATCCACCTGCCGCCCCTGCGTGAGCGCGAAAACGATGTGCTTATCCTGGCCAAATATTTCATCCGGAAATTCTCGGAAGAAAACAAGCTGCCCGAAAAATCCATCTCCAAGCAGGCCCAGCTGAAAATGCTCAGCTATCCCTGGCCGGGAAATATCCGCGAGCTCAAATCCGTTTCCGAGCTGGCAGTGATCCTTTCCACCGAAGACGAAATCTCGTCCAACGACATTATGCTCTCAAACGCCGACGAGATCACTTCGCTGCTCACCGAAGAAATGACCCTGCGCGATTACAACCTCAAAATCGTCAACATTTACCTCGCCAAATACCAGCAAAACATCAAAGTGGTAGCCGAAAAGCTCGGAATCGGGCAAACAACCATCTACCGGATGCTCAAAGGCGAGCAGGATACCGAAGCCTGAAGCCTCCGCTTTTCATTTTGAGAAAGGCTTTTTCAAATTGAAAAAATTGGCACAGTGATTATTTGATTAAATATTTGATTTTTAGGTGATTAATTTTAGTGGCACAACTTTAGAACGTACTTTTCACGAATCTAAATGTTAAATGTCATGAAAAAACTAATTTATCTGTTGCCCTTTTTATTGATCGGGACAATCCTGAGAGCCCAGGATTACAACACAGCGATCGGTTTGCGCGCCGGTGAAACTTCCGGTTTAACCATCAAAAAATCCATCGGTTCGTCTACTGCTTTGGAAGGAATTATCGGTTTCTGGAGACACGGGGTTTCCGGTACCCTTTTGTTTGAAAGATACATGCCTACGGCCAATGTTACCGGGCTTAGCTGGTACTACGGTGGCGGTGGCCACGTGGCTTTTGAAAATACCTTTTACCGCGGTTACTATTACTACAACGGCGACCGTTACTATTATTACGAAAATGGCGGTATGGGCCTGGGTATCGACGGTGTGATCGGTTTGGAATACAAAATTCCGCGGGCGCCGGTGGCTTTCAGCCTTGACCTCAAACCATTTGTTGAATTTAACACACACGGGGGAGTATGGACTTCTTTTGACCCGGGATTGGGTGTAAAAGTGGCCTTCTAGAAAAAATAAATCATCTCTAAAAACGAAATGTCATGAAAACAACACATCAACTGATCGCCATCCTCTGCTTGTTTTTCGCAGTAGCGGCTTGTAATAAACCGGGTTCCGACGGCCAAAGCACCATGCGAGTAAAAATGACCGATGCGCCGGGACCATTTACCAAAGTGAACGTTGAAATCCGCGATGTCGAAATCCATTCGGAAGGCAAAGGCTGGATTTCCTTACCATGTAATGCCGGGGTATATGATTTGCTGACCTTGCAAAACGACGTGACAGTCGTACTCGCAAACGATCACAAAATCCCTGCCGGCCAGGCCAGCCAGATGCGCCTGATCCTGGGTTCACACAACTCCGTGATGATCGGAGATGCCTCCTTTCCTTTGAACACGCCGAGTGCCATGCAATCCGGACTGAAGTTCAACATCAATGCCAGCTTCGAGGATGATAAAGACTACGAGGTTTTGATTGACTTTGACGCCAATGAATCGATTGTAATAGAAGGTGACGGTACTTATTCGCTGAAGCCTGTCCTCCGTTTGAAAGCGATTACAGAAATCTAGTACAAACGGACGAATGCTTGAAAATATCGTGTGGCGCTTGCTGCACGATATTTTTATTTCACCTCAACGCGGCGGATGCGGATTTCCTGGTTGGTGATGTACATCACGTTATAGGTTCCTCTTTCCAGTTGGGAAAGATCGAAAAGGATTTCCTGGTCGGCAAGCTGAACAACGGAGAATAAAAGGGAGCTTCCACGCTGGTTGGTTACCGAAACGCTCGCCAGTGAATCCAGGTTTCCGCTGATCTCCACGGAAAGCATTTTGTCCGTAAGGCTGGTTTTGAAACTTGTTTCACGGACCACTTCCGCCGAATCTTTTTTGATCTTGTCGCCGTTGTTTTCGTTTACCGGCCGGGCTAACAAAACCTGGCCGCTAATTGCCAGTAGTGCTAAACTGATGCTTA
>CBINGV010000014.1:0-22524 GCA_966250255.1 uncultured Flavobacteriales bacterium
AGGCCACGAATCCCTTGGTGGTTACGATATTTTCATGTCGAAAAAAGTACAGGGCCAGTGGACGGCGCCGGTCAACCTCGGCTACCCGATTAACACGCCATATGACGACTTTTTCTTTTCACCGACAGCAAACGGCAAATACGCCTACATTTCCTCCAACCGTGCCGGCGGAAGCGGCGGTTACGACATTTACAAAGTGACTTTCTGGGGCGAAGAAAAGCAAGCCGTTATCGACATCGAGGATTTCTTGCTCGCTTCTGTGGCCATGCCTTTGAAAGACAACCAGATCGAAGCTACCGTTACCGTCAACAAAAAAACGCTGACTGTTTTCAAAGGAAACACCATCGATGCCATTTCCCGCAAAGCGGTTGAAGCCAGCATTGAAATTACAGACAACGCATCCGGTAAAGTCATCGAAACCTTTATGACGAACAGCGCCACCGGGAAATTCATCATCACCCTGCCTTCCGGTAAAAACTACGGTATTGCCGTAAAAGCGCCGGGCTACCTCTTCCACTCCGAGAATTTCGACATTCCTTCGGGCAGCGACGACAATCTGGTGAACAAAACCATCGAGCTGAAAAACATCGCCATCGGGAGCAAAATTGCCCTGCGCAATATCTTCTTCGATCACGGGAAAGCGACTTTACGCACCGAATCCAATGCCGAGCTCGACCGCCTGGTGAAACTCATGCAGGACGTTCCGAAGCTGGTGATCGAAATCTCCGGCCATACGGATAACACCGGGTCGGCTGCCGTAAACGACGTTTTGTCTCAGCAGCGTGCTGAAGCGGTGGTTACTTACCTCAAAGCGAAAGGCATTGCCGCCACACGCATCACCGCCAAAGGTTACGGGTCCAATATGCCGGTAGCGCCGAATACGAGCGAAGAAGGCCGGCAGCAAAACCGCCGTACGGAATTTGAGATTAAAGGGAATTAAATTTTAGTAAAATAAAACCGGGATCCTCGTCCATCCGGGCGGGGATTTTTTTGTCTATACTAAAGTACACAAACAATTTTTTCGCTTCAATTCATCAACCCTATCCTGTAAAGAAAACGGGCAAGGATGCGTTCCACACGTAAAATTGAGATGCAGGAATTACAATCAAAGGCTTCTTTTATATTTCCCGGGAAATAATAAATCACTGTAGCAATAGGCATTGTATCGACATACTCGGGTGAGTAATCGTTTTGTTCCAGGAAATCAAGGATGCATTGCAGGTTAACCCCGTTCATGCCAGTACAAGCTTAGCTGTCATCAGCTGACTTTTCGGACGTGTACTGAATTTAGGTAAACGTAGTTTTTCTTTGGCAGGAACCGCTTTTATCTCAAAGCCCAATTCGACCATGGTAATAATGAAACTTTCCAGCCCCAATTTGTCTAACTGATAGCTGAAAAAAGAATGCACGGATTCCTCAATGTGTTGCTGAATGTTTTGCTCTTTGCGGGTAGAAAGCGAAATTCCAAAAGCGGGGATTGTAACAAAATATTCATCTTCCAGGTGTTCGATCTGGGCCTGGTACTGGGTCTCAATATTTTTTTTACCGGAAATGATCTCCAGACTTACCGAACTGCGGTCTTTTTTAAACAGGATTTTGACCTTATCGGCTTTGGATATGTCCATCTGTATTTTAGTGAGGTCCATGGTATTTAATGATCAGGTGGTTAATACACAAATTTAAGATTTTTTTCCCGGATTTCAAAACCATAGCTAAATTTATTTGCTTTTTATTAGCTTTGTACCCAAATTAAAAAATCATGTCGAAAATTAAAGTTGCAAACCCTGTAGTGGAGATCGATGGTGACGAAATGACACGCATCATCTGGAAATTTATTAAGGATAAATTGATTTTACCATACCTGGATGTGGACATCAAGTATTACGATCTCGGGATCGAAAAACGCGATGAAACCGGCGACCAGATTACAGTGGATGCAGCCGAAGCAATCAAAAAATACCAGGTCGGCATCAAATGTGCAACCATTACCCCGGACGAGCAGCGCGTGCAGGAATTCAACCTGAAATCCATGTGGAAATCGCCGAACGGGACAATCCGTAACATCCTTGACGGGACCGTTTTCCGCGAGCCGATCGTCATGCAGAACGTACCGCGTTTGGTAACGAACTGGACCGCACCGATCATTGTTGGCCGCCACGCTTTCGGTGACCAGTACCGCGCAACGGATGCGGTTTTCAAAGGAAAAGGAAAGCTCACCATGACTTTCACCCCGGAAGACGGCGGCGAAGTACAGCAATTTGAAGTTTACAACTTCAAAGGCGACGGCGTGGGTATGGCAATGTACAACACCGACGAAAGTATTGCCGGTTTTGCACGCAGCTGTTTCAACATGGCCTTGACTAAAAAATGGCCGCTTTACCTTTCGACAAAAAATACCATCCTCAAAAAATACGACGGTCGCTTCAAAGATATTTTCGAAGACATTTACCAAAATGAGTTCAAAGCCCAGTTTGACGCTGCCGGCATTACCTACGAGCATCGCCTGATTGACGACATGGTGGCTTCCGCCCTGAAATGGAACGGAAACTTCGTGTGGGCTTGCAAAAATTACGACGGCGACGTACAGTCCGACACCGTAGCACAAGGTTTCGGTTCCCTCGGCCTGATGACTTCCGTATTGATCACACCGGACGGTAAAATTATGGAAGCGGAAGCTGCCCACGGAACGGTAACCCGTCACTACCGCGATCACCAGGCCGGTAAAAAAACGTCTACCAACCCGATTGCTTCGATCTTTGCCTGGACGCGTGGCCTCGCTTTCCGCGGTAAACTGGATGGTAACCAGGATTTGATCAACTTCTGTGAAACCCTCGAGAAAGTATGCATCGAAACCGTTGAAAACGGCGTAATGACCAAAGACCTCGCAATATGTATCCATGGCAATAAGGTAAACCATGGTGAACATTACGTATACACCGAAGAATTCCTCGATGCGCTCGATCAGGGCCTCCAGGCGAAAATGAATTAAAATTCAGCATTTTTATACCCCAAGGCGTCTCTCATTAGGAAAGGCGCCTTTTTTGTTTAATTAAAACACAAAAATAAATCTACATGAAGCTTACTGATTTCCATTTTTCCTGGCAGCACATTATTTTCCCGCTTCCGGGATACACTAAATCCCTGATTCAGCGTTCTAACTGTAACACTTTCTGTTAGATTCGTTAAACCAAAACAGACTTTTCCTAAATTTGCACTGTGAAAAAGACCTTATTCATTTTACTATTCATCTGCGGACAGGCTACTGCTCAATCCGACTTCCCGCTTTCCTGGCTGGGAAGCTATGAAGGAAATATGTACCTCGAATACCTGGATGGGATTAAAGATACGGTCCCGGTGACTTTTGACCTGCTCGAAACCGGACAGAAAAACCGCTGGACCTATAAAATGACTTACAATAGCCCGAAATGGGGCACGATGGTCAAGGATTATGAAATTTTCTGGCATGATTCGCTCCAAAGCCCGAAGGTCTTTTTACTGGATGAAAAAGACGGCATCCTGATCCAGGAAGTTTTTATGAACCAGCGGCTCTACAGTCATTTTGAAGTGGAAGGCGGGCATTTTATTTCGCTGCTCGAACGCCAGGGGAAAAATTTATATTTCGAGATCCGCTGTACCAACCCGTCCATGGGAATGGTGAGCCAATCGGAAAAAGATACGGAGGGCAATTCCTACCAGGTTTCCAATTATTTCCAGTATACGATCCAATACGTGCTTCTCAGACCCAAAAAGAAAGCGAAGAAATGAAACCCGGAACACTGAAAAAACTCATGCTGAAAGCCGGGATACTTGGTATTACAGCTCTTTTACTGTTAGCAGGATGCAAGCACTCGGCCAGGATCGGCACCGTGAAAAACAACGTTTGCAAAACCCTGGAAAAGAAAGTGGTCGTGTATGCCGTTTTTGTGGATTCGGAACATACCCACGCCTGGTCGGCCTACGACATTCGCTCCACCCTGGATTCCGTGCAGATTGCCATCGACTGGATCAACTTACAGGCCAGGAAAGAAGGGAAGTCACTTTTTATGGAATTGCAATATGCCAAAAGAAACAATACCATTCCTTTTAAGGAAGATTTTCAATACAAAACCCTGTCCGGCACTTTATTCCGTTTTATGGATATTTCCCGCGGAATCGATATGGTCGACAAGTGGTCGAACAATATCGCGAAAGATGTGGCCCGCAATTTCCCGGATGATACTTCCTCGCTGGTACTAACCAAAAATAAGCCCCAAGACAGGGAACGCCTGATCGCCAAGCTCCGCAATTTTTATGAAACGGATAACATTGCCCTCGTTTATTTCATTAACAATTACTATGAGAATGAAATTTCCGTGAGCTTCCATACCGGCAGCGACGACCGGACGGAATATGCCGTTGTAAGCAACAAGGAGCCGGCTGTCATTGCCCACGAAATTTTGCATTTGTTCGGAGCCCTTGATTTGTACATTTCTCCTTTCGACCGTGGTTTTTTTGCCCGGCACAAAAAGAAAAGAGCCATGAAACGCTACCCGAATGAAATTATGGCCTTTGCCTACAAGGACATTGATTCGCTTAACATTTCAGCCTTTACCCGCTATCTCATCGGCTGGGACAAAAAACTGAAGCCCGGCAAAGGAAAAATGTTCCTCCGCAGACGCTGGAAATTGCTCGAATATTGAAAGTCCAGGTAATTATTTAGCCCGAAATGAAAGAAAAATTTGCTGTCCTTTTTATCCTGACTGCCCTGCTTGTTTCCTGTAAAACGATTGCCCCGCCGGCACCGGAAATCCAGGTGGGAACGTATACTCCACCGGTGCAGGAAATGTCACAGCTGACGATTCCCGTGGAGATGGAAATGAAAAGCTATTTCTTCGAGGCCGACAAATCCGTTCCCTATGAATTCACAGGCAGCCACCAGCAGTGTGAAGATGTCAGCTACGCTTACAAATTTAACCGGAACCCGATCAAAATCCAGGGAAACCCCAAAAAGGCCGATCCCCTGGAAGTGGGCATTGAAATTGACGGGGAATACGCGCTGAACCTGAATTACTGCCTCAAATGCTCCGACCTGTTCAGCAACTCACCGGCTTGCCTGACTCCCCGGATTTATGCTAGCTGCGGCGTGGGCGAACCCATGCGTAAAATTAAAGTGGAATACGAAACGGAAATTCACCTGAAGCCGAATTTTAAGCTGGATGCCCGCACGAGCCTGAAAGATGTGGTCCCGAAGGACAAATGCCAGATCACGGTATTCAGTTATGACGCTACTTCGCAGGTGATCAAAGAAGTCAAAGGAGCACTCAAAGACGTAGGCAAAGAAATCGATAAAGGCATCGAAGATTTGCAGATCCGTTCCGAAGTAGACAAAATCTGGCGCAGTTTCGTGCAACCGATCAGCCTGAACGGTTACGGTTTTCTGAACCTCAACCCGGATAAAATCGGCGTCGGAAAACTGAGCCTGAAGGATACACGCCTCAGCTTCGAAGCCGTGATTGAGGCCTTCCCCACAATTACTTCTTCCGGGAGCAGCAGCGTACCCAAACCGCTCCCTGACCTCAGCCCGATCCGCCACGACGAAGGCTTCAACATCAACCTCGACCTTATGGCAGATTACGATTCGCTTTCTGCCATCCTGAACCGCGAGCTGAGCGGGAAAACGATCAACATCAAGCGCAATAAAATCACCTTCGTGGATGCTAAAATTCATGGGGCTGCCAACCAGCAGCTAAGCATCGAAGTGAATTTCACGGGTAGTAAATCCGGCAAATTATTTTTCCTCGGCACGCCGCACTTTAACGATTCGCTCCAGGAAATCAGCTTTCCCGACCTCACCTTCGAGCTCGAAACCAAAAATGCCTTGCTGCGCAGCGCCAAGTGGCTGTTCAATGACAAGATCACCAACGTCATGCGGGGCTATGCCAAATTCAACATGACGCAAATCCTGGCCGATGCTTCCAAAAAACTCGAACAGCAGCTCAACCGCAAACTCGACGAAACAACTTACATTAAAGGCAGTATGAATGAGGTCCGTGTCAAGAAAATTTTCCCGGATTTAAATAAATTGATCATTCAGTCCAACCTTCGGGGCAAACTGTACGTTATCATAGAATGATGGTATTTGGCTTAGTTTTTGATTATACAACAAAACAGGGGATTTCCCAAGAAAATTTAAGAAATTTTAAACAAAATAAGAGCTCCCTGTTGTAAAAAATAACTATTTTTGTGCCCGAAAATATGCATTATCATTTAATCACTTTTTTATTTTTGTTTTTAACCTTCGGCTGCTACGCCCAATCCGATCGCGAGATTTCAGATAATATCGCCGATTGTGACGGCGCCACCAATATTTTAAACCCGGGGACTTATAAACTGCAATTTACCGGCAAAGGAGGCAAGCATTCCGAGTTGGCAAATTACCCTTCTCTCATCAATGTGCCGGAAGAAAATTCCCTTTGGTGCTCATTTGTAGCGCCGTTTAACGGGAGACTTTCCCTCAATGCCAAGCTTCCGAAAGGCAAAGCCAAAATGATTATTTTTGCCAATGAGTCCAACGACCTTTGCGGCGATGTATTTAAGGGCATTGCCGAGATTAAGCGGATGATCCTCGAGCCTACGGAATCCGAGATCGGTTTGTCGCTTTCTGTCGACAAGAACTTTTTCTACCCGATGGAGCTGGTGAAAGGCCAGAACATCATGATCCTCTTTTTGTACGAAAATACCGAGCGGGCCAGCCTCGATCTCAATGTCAAATACGAGCCCCTGGTCGAAGATCCGGACCTCGAATCGGCGGAAAGCAAGATTATCGACCAGCGCGATGATGAATTTGCACCGGCGCTGAACATCATGGTCCGTGACGTAGAAACCGGGAAACCGGTCATCGCCGACATCGTTCTGAATGGTTTGAAATCCATTTCAGCCTTCTACAACGGCTCCGACTTTTTCTTCAACGTACCGAAGTCCGGCAAAATTGCGATCCGCATCGATGCCCAGGGTTATTTCTTTGCCGACCGCGAAGAGCCCGTAACAGCCAATACGCAGCATGAGCTTGTGATCTGGCTGGAACCGATCGGTGAAGGAAAAAGCGTACAGCTGGACGAAATTGAATTTATGCCCGGAACCAGTGATTTCCTGCCAAGTTCCGAGCCAAAGCTCCGCCGCCTGAAAGATTTTATGGCCTTGAACGCCGGGATCCGCATCGAAATCCAGGGGCACGTGCAGGAAAAAGGCGAAAACAGCCACGCCGGCCAGAAAGTATCCGAAGCGCGCGCCAAACGCGTGATGAATTACCTGATCGATAACGGGATCGACAAAGACCGCATGATCTCAAAAGGCTACGGAAATACCATGCCGATCTACAAAGATCCGAAGTTCGCTTACGAAGAACAGGCCAACCGCCGCGTGGAAATCAAAATTTTGTGAAATTGAAAATGAAGAATTAAGAATGGAGAATTTTTTGATCCATTCTATATTTTCAATTTTCCATCCTTAATTTTCAATTTACTCCCAGCCTCGCAATTCCTTACAGGCAGCCATAAATTTTAAATAGAGATCAATCTGGTTTTGGTTGATGCTATGCTGAATGGCTTTGTTGTAATACATGATCGCCTGTTCTACATCGCCTTTGTGCTGCTGCAGCATCCCGCAATAAAAAAAGATATCCGCATCATCCCGGCTGCGCAGGCGCTTGGCGTTTTCCAGCACGCCTTCCGCTTCATCAAAACGCTGTTCCTTGATCAGGATGAAAGCATAAGAGGTATAAGTCGGGAAATAGTCCGGGTCCGCCTTAAGCGCCCGTACGTAATTATTTTCAGCCTCATCGTTCCGCCAGAAATTGTAGGCAATCTGGCCCAATTCGTAAAAGGGTTCGGCCTTTCCCGGGTAATTGACAATCAACTCGTGCAATTTATTCATTGCGCGCTCATAATAGGCATTTTTGATGTCGGATTGTACCAGGTAAATTTCTTCCTTGAATTTTGCTAAATCGGTTGTGATGGGATTCATTTTTTAATATATTTGTTTTAAACTAAATGTTAAAACGCGAAAATATGAAAAAAACTTTACTTTTTCTCAGTGCCTCCCTTTTTCTAAGCTGGAGCGCAAATTCCCAGATTACCAACAATGGTTTTGAAGACTGGACCTCCCAGGGAACTTACGATGAGCCGGATGGCTGGGCAACGCTCAATTTTGTTGCAGGCTTCGGTTTGCCGACGACCGTGAATAAAGATACCGACGCCCACGGCGGAACATATTCGGCCCGGCTGGAGACCCTGGAAGCGAACGTGTTCGGAAGCCTTGATACGCTAACGGGACTGATGATGCTCGGGACTTTTGATGTCCTGGGCGCTCCTTACGATCAGCGGCCGGTAAGCCTGGATTTTTACTACAAATTTTCCAGCCCGGGAGACGATTACGGGCAACTGGCCTACAGCCTCACCAAATGGGACGATCAGAACAGTACCCAGGCCATTATAGCGGAAGGGACCTTCGAGCTGGAGGACGCTTCTTCCTTTACGCTGATGAGCATCCCGATCGATTATATGTCGCCGGAATTCCCGGACAGCGTACAAATCATCATCAACTCGAGCGGTGCCGCCATGCCTATCCCGGGAACGGTCTTGCATATCGATGACCTGGAATTTATATTGCCGGTGAACTCCGTAGCGGACCTGGATGCCCAAAAACCAATGGTTTACCCGAACCCCGCCAGCGATTATCTGTACGTAAAAACGGCCGGAACCAAAGCCGATGTGATCGAAATCCGGGACTTGTCCGGAAGACTGGTGGAAAAAACCAGCATTTTCGGCGCGGGGACCAAAATCAGCCTGTCGCAGTTTCAAACCGGTAATTACCTATACGAGCTCAAAAACGGCGATTTGCCCCTTTCACGCGGGCAGTTCAACGTCATTCGTTAAAATCCGGAATCCAAATATTTCAGCCATCGGTTTTTTCCGGTGGCTTTTTTATTCCAGGAAACGCTTGTCGAAATTGACGAGGAACAATTTTTCCCGGGCCCGGGTGAAGCCGGTATACAACCAGCGAAAAAAGCTTTCATCGAGCTGCTCATCCAGGTAGCCGTGGTCCAGGAAGACCTGTTCCCACTGCCCGCCCTGCGCTTTGTGACAGGTCACCGCATAGGCAAATTTGACCTGCAGGGCATTGAAATACGGGTCCGCCAGAATTTTTTCGTAACGGGTTTTCTTATTGCGCTCGTCGGCATAATCCTGCTCCACTTCAAAGAAAAACTGCTTCATGCGCTCACGCGGCAGCGACGGGCCTTCCGTATACAAGGTATCCAGCATCAGGATGATTTTAAAGCTCCCCATGTCGGGATAGTCCACCAGCTCCACATCGGCGTGCTGGAAGGTAAAACCGTATAATTCCTCGCGCCGGTAAATTTTGAGCACTTTCAGGATTTCGCCGTTGGCGATGAAGCCTGCTTCAGAAGTTTCGGGCACCCAGAAATAATTGTTTTTAACCGCCATCAGTACATCGCCGGAGGAAATTTCGTCTTCGAAAAACAAAATGCGCTTGCGTACCTCCTGGTTGTAGGCATTCGCGCGCTTGTTCGAACGCGTGATGATGATCGTTTCGTCCGGGCCCGAAAAAGCATAAGCTGCTTCGAGCTTTTCCTGGAATTCAAGCCCGTTGATCGAAAATAAATCCTTGTTTTGTTTCGACCCCAGATCCAGGTTTAGCTCCTTTTTGGCCGAACGGATCAAAGTCGCATTTTTCAGGATGTGCGAACCGCTTTGCTGACGCATCACTTCCGTCAGTTTAAGCTCGCTGATGTGAAGTTGCGGAAAGTGATGTTTCAGGTAAGTTTTATTCAAAGCCGGTGAAAAATCCGAGCCCACAGGCGGCAGCTGTCCTTCGTCACCCACGAGCACCAGGCTGCAGTTTTCAGCCGAAAACACGAAGGTTAACAGATCTTCGAGCAGGTTGCGCTCCGAAACGCCGCTCTTTTCCGTCATGCTGTAATCGGCGATCATGGAAGCTTCATCCACGATAAAGGTAGTCCCTTTGCTCAGGTTGGGTGCCAAAACAAGCTGGATGGAGCCGTTTTCGATCTTTTTTTTGCGGTAAATCCGTTTGTGGATGGTAAAGGCCTTTTGCCCGGAAAAACCCGAAAAAACCTTGGCTGCACGGCCAGTGGGCGCTACGAGGACTGTTTTCCGGCGTAGCTGCTGCAAAGTCCCCACCAGGTTCCCGATCAGCGAGGTTTTGCCTGTTCCGGCGTAGCCGGTCAGGATCAGGGTTCGGTATTTTTCCGTGGAAACCAGGAAATCGCCAAACAAGCGGATGGCTTCCTCCTGGCGCTCATTCGGCTTAAAATTCAGCCGGGCCCGGAAAAGGCGTTCGAACTCTTCTTTGAATGCTTCCATCTCTCCTGTAAAATTAAACTTTCCCGGCCAAAAAACAGCGCAGCACTTCCGAATACGGCAAAAAAAGCGTAATTTTGTGTCGCATGGAAAACAAGAAAGGCCAGCTTTGTGTCGAGCTTTCGGAAGGCTTTTGCAGCGCTTCGGAAATCCGCGAAGGAAAAACCCGCGCACTGGGCACGTTGCTGTTCCGTGACAAAAAAGATTTTCAAATCAAGGAAAGCCTGGGCGATTTCCTCGCCGAAAAAGCAGGCAAATTATCCGATTATGCGGAAGTCAGCGTTTCCTGGCTTTCCCCAAACGCCCAGCTGGTACCGGTCCCGCTTTTTGAACCGAAATCGGCTGATGCACTTTTTGCCGCTTGTTTTACCCGGCAGGTGAGCTCTACGGAACTGGACTACAACCGCATCAGCGAGTTGGGCATTGTGAACTTATACGAAATCCCGCTGTGGGTGAAATCCTTTTTTGTGATCAAATTTCCGCGGGCGATTATCCAGCACGAATACAGCCACCAGCTGCGCGGCATCATGAAGCAGGCTTTTCGCCTCCAGGTCCAGGTGAACGTTTACCCGGAACTGATGACGATCCAGGTGGCCGATAAAAATGAACTGCTTTTCTGTAACGCCTTCGAAATCCAGCACGTGAACGATGTGCTGTATTACCTGAGCTTTGCGCTGCAACAGCTGCAACTTGAAAACAAGGCCGGGAAACTCAACTTTCACATACTCCCGGAAAGCGGTATTTCAGCAGCAGAACTGGAAAAAATGCTCGCTCAGCTCGTTTCCCTGAAGCAGCTTGAGATTTGTTTCGATTCTGAAAAAACCATCAAATACCAGGAACTGTGCGTATAGTCCGTGGAAAACTCAAATCCCGTCGTTTCTCCGTGCCGAAGAATTTTCCTTCCCGGCCCACAACGGATTTTGCCAAGGAAGGCCTGTTCAATATCCTGGAGCATAAGTTCAGCCTGCAGGATCTTGAAATCCTTGATCTTTGCGCCGGGACCGGTAATATTTCCCTCGAGTTCGCTTCCCGTGAGGCGGGCAAAATCACAAGTGTCGACAGCAATTTCAACTGTGTGCGCTTCATCCGCCAATTGGTCAAGGAACATGAGCTGGAAAACGAAATCGAGGTGTATAAATCCGATGTGCGCGACTTCCTGCGGAAAACGGAGAAGCAGTTCGACCTGGTTTTCGCCGATCCGCCCTACGATGCCAATTTTCATGCCGAAATTCTGCAATTGATCTATGACAACAAGCGCCTGAAGGAGGATGGACTTTGTATCATTGAGCACGGCCGCCAGACCGATTTATCGCAGCATCCCCATTTCCTGGAAAAGCGTAGCTTTGGAAATGTCCATTTCAGTTTTTTTAATGCCTGAATTATGAAAAAAATTGCCGTATTCCCCGGTTCTTTCGATCCTTTCACCAAAGGCCACGAGAACGTTGTTGCGAAAGCCGCCGCTTTGTTTGACCAGATCATCATTGCCGTAGGCGAAAATTCGACCAAGACTTCTTTTTTCACCAAGGAATCGAAGTTGGCGCATATCCAATCGATTTATGCCGGAACCCCCCAGGTGGAGGTCGTCGTTTTTTCACAAAAACTGACCGTGGAACTTTGCCGCGAGCTGGGTGCAAATTACATCCTGCGGGGACTGCGCGACGTGAAGGATTTTGAATACGAGCGCTCCATCGCCCAGATGAACCATAAGCTGGAGCCCACTGTGGAAACCCTTTTCCTGGTCACCGACCCGGAGCTCAATCACATCAATTCAACCATTGTGCGTGAGATTTCAAAAAATGGCGGGGTTATTGCAGATTTTGTAACAAACCCTGAAATCCTCGTTAGATGAGTATGAAAAAAATGTGCCTGGCCCTTGTGCTTTTACTCTTCTTCGTGCAAGGCTTACATGCTGAACAAATCACCAAAATTACCGGTTTTGCACCCAAATACATCGGGGAAAAAGTAGAGGTTTATGCCATCGAGGACTATTTTTCGATGAAGGAAAAACTGCTGGCAACGGCCGTGGTACAGGACGATTCGCTGTTCCGGATTACGATGTACAATTCGAAAACCCAGAAAATTTACATCAAATCCAAAAATAATAAGGGCTTTATCTACATTCAGCCGGGGGGTAATTATGAAATTTACTTTCCGCTGAAAAACAAATACGACGAATTCCGTCCCCTGGGGAATGACGTGGAAATCAGCTTCATCAATCTGCCGGAAAACGATATCAATTACCGGATCCTGAGCTTTGAGAAATGGCGCACGGATTTTCTCGGAATGTATTTTTACAAGAAAAACCTGAACGGCGTGGAATTCGTTCAGAAACTGGACACTTTCAAGATGAATGTCGAAAAGGCTTATGCCGACGATACGAGCTTTTATTTCCAAACCTATGTGCGCTTTTCGATCGCCGAGCTGGACGACATCCAGTTTCTCGGTGCACGCAACCGTTTTGAGAAATACGACTTTTACATCAAAAAATACCCGGTGATGTATGGCAATGATGCATACATGGCTTACCTCGAAAGCTTTTACAAGCAGATCCTGACGCGTATGCCGCTGGAAGCCAATAACCGGGTTTACCTCGGCGTGCTCAAAAGCAGCCCGACGATGGTAGCCAATGCCCTGGCAGAGGAATACACGCTGAAAAATGCCAAAATCCTGGAACTGGTGATGGTCAAAACACTCAGCGATTCGTATTTCAAAAGCGATTTTCCGCAAACGAACATCATCAGTATCTTAGACAGCATTTCACATCACAGCCTCTTTAAGGAAAATGGCCTGATTGCGGCCAACCTCATCGAAAAACTGACGGAAATCCTGCCGGGATCGAAAGCACCGGGCTTCGTGCTGACAAGCTATCAAAGCGAAGAAAAAAGTACCCTGGAAAATTTTGCAAAAAAGCACCTCTACATCCAGTTTATCGACCTCAGCATCAAGGAATGTGAAAAGGAAATTGAGCTGCTGGAGTCCATGTATGCCAAATACAAAAATGACGTTGAAATTATTACAGTCATCCGGAGGCAAAAAGAATACAGCAAAAAACAGGAGGCTATGCTGAAAAAAATTCCGTGGAAAAAATTCGAAGCCGCTCCGGAGGACAATATTTTCAAGAATTACAAGATTTCATCTTTCCCGAGCTATGTGCTCGTTGACGCTTACGGTTACATCGTGGCTGCACCGGCGCTCAAACCGACACCAAACGGTAAATACGAAACCATCGACAAGTCCTTCTTCTATATCCAGAAGATGAACCAGGAAAATGAAAAATAAAAAATTGAAAATGAAGAATTATTACTTGAGAAAAGTCAATTCTTCATTTTCAATTCTCCATTCTTGATTTCAAATACTCCAGGCCTTTTACATTCACCATAGCGAAAAGCTGGAATTTCATAATTTCATTAAAGATCTGGTCGGAGGTTTTGTCGAGGTCGGCGAAGGCTTCCCCGCCGAAAATCATATCGGTGGCTCCCACGTAAATCCGGGCAATGATTTCATCCGGCAATTCTTCGCGATACAGGCCTTCATTTTTGCCGCGGGCGATGTTTTCGAGCACCATGCGACGTACAAAATCCCACTTGTGGGTATGCATCAGGGCCATCGCTTCGGGGTGGAATTTCTTGAGGTCGTAGAATACCGAAGGATGAATATTTTTCATCATGACGGAAACATACGCGTTCACCCGGAACATTTCGTCAATCGCATTTTCGGCTTCTTCTTTGGCACAAAAGCACTGCGAACGGTCAAATTCGGTTTTCGCACTAATGATCTGGAATACCAGGTCGTTTTTGTCCGTAAAATAAGTATACAAGGTTTTTTTGGATATCCCCAGCTCACGTGCCATGTCGTCCATCGTGACACTTTTGATGCCATACTTCAGGAAAATCCCGGTCGCTTTCTCAATAATTTCTAATTTCTTGCTATCCATAACGTAGATTCGGTACAAAGGCCCAAAAGCCAGGACCGTTTAAAGCCCTGACTTTCGAATCCAATTGTTCATTGTGTTTTTTAATTCAAGCTGTTTTCCGTTTCAAAAAGCGGAATTTCCTGCTGTTTTTTACGGCCGCCCCAGCGGGCTTTCACACGGTCGACCACGTAGTACATCAGCGGCACCACGATGATCGTGAGGAACATCGAGCTCGTCAAACCACCGATCAAAATCCAGGCAAGGCCGTTTTTCCATTCCGCACCGGAACCGGTAGCCGTAGCGATCGGAATCATCCCCACCACCATCGCAATCGTCGTCATGAGGATCGGACGCATACGCTCTCTTACGGATTCAAGCAGTGCCGTATAGGTCGAATAGCCCTTTTCCTTGAGGTGGTTCGTAAAGTCGACTATGAGGATCGCGTTCTTGGCTACAAGTCCCAGCAACATCAGCATACCGAGCATCGTAAAGATTCCCATGTTGGAGGATGTCAGGTTAAGCGCCAGGATCGCACCGATAAGGGAAACGAGGATGGAGAACAATACCACAAACGGGTATACGAAGTTGTCGTAGAGCGCCACCATGATCAGGTAAACGAGAATCAGACCGATCCCCATAGCCATACCGAGGGCACCCATGGATTCCTTCTGACGTTTGATCTCACCCCCCCAAAGCAGGCGCACATTTTCGTCCAGCGGTTTATCCTTCAGGTATTTTTCGATTTCGGCAGAAACCGTTCCCGGGGCTGTTCCGAGCACGTAAGAGCGGATCGTGGTATTGGAAATCCTGTTTTTACGCTCCAGGGAACCATTTCCGTTTTCGACACTGATATCGGCAAATTCGCCCAGGCGCACCTGCTTGCCATCATTGGTCGTAAAGGTCATCGCCTTGATGTCTTCCACATTTTTGCGGTCGAATTTGTCAACCATCACGCGGATGTCGTATTCGTGACCTTTGTCATCAAACTGCGCATCGTCGTTACCTGTCAGCGCATTTTGCAACTGCATGCCCACAATCGCGATCGGGAGGCCAAGCTGGCCCATTTTCTCGCGGTCGAGATCGATCCGCACTTCCGGTGTCACGTCATCCGTGGAGATCGTCGGGTCTTTCGCTCCTTTGATGTTGAGGATGGCCGATTTCAGGCGGTGTGCCTCTTTCATCAGCAATTCCTGGTCGTCCGAAGAAAGAAAAATCTCAATCGGGGCTTCTTCCGATTCCACCATACCGATGTTGAGCGCCTTCACTTCAATTCCGGGAAACTTATCCTCAATCTTCTTGCGAAGCACGTTCATGTATTTAATCGTCGGGTATTTTTTCTGCATATCCGGCTTCATTTTCACCGTCAGCTCCGAACGGTTTTCCGAACCGAAGGAAGCAGCGCCCATACCGGAGCTCGGTCCTCCGACATTGGCAAACACGATGTCCACCACCTCTTTCTGTGCCAGGATCAGTTTTTCGATCTCCAGCGTTGTGGCATTATTCTCCTCGAAAGTGGTACTCTTATCGTATTTCAGCTTAATCATGAATTTCCCCTGGTCGCCCTGGGCCACGAATTCCTGGCCTACGATACCGAGGCCCATGGTAGCCATACTCGCGAAGAAAAGCACCACGATCCCCAATCCAACGATGATTTTGTGGCGCAGGGACCAGCCTACCAGTTTCACGTATTGCTCCGTGAAATTGTGAATGCGGCGCTCGAACCAGATCAGGATGGCGTGGAACGGGTTTTTCGGCTTCAGGATCACTTCTTTCCCCAGGCGGGAAGCCAGCCACGGTGTCAGCGTAAAGCAAACGAAAAGCGACATCAATGTGGAAACCACAACCACAACGGAGAACTGCTTCAGAATGTCGGAAATTGTTCCTTCAATGAAGATCACCGGGGAGAATACCACGACGTCCACCAAGGTGATCGCGAGGGCCGTAAAGCCAATCTCGTTCCGTCCGTCAAGCGCGGCCTGGCGGCTCTTTTTACCCATTTTCAAATGTCGGTAAATGTTCTCGAGTACCACGATGGAGTCATCCACGAGGATCCCGATTACGAGCGACATCGCCAGCAGGGTCATCAGGTTCAGCGTATAGCCCAGCAGGTACATCACGATAAAGGTCGAGATGAGGGAAGCCGGGATGGAAACCAATACGATAAAGGCATTCCGCAAGCTGTGGAGGAAGAGGAACATCACCGCCGCCACGAGCAATACGGCCAATTCCAGGTCATGCATTACCGCATCAACGGATTCGATGGTCGGGAGGGAAGTATCGGTTGCTACCGTAAACTTAATGCCTTCCTTTTTGTATTTTTCTTCGATTTCCTTAAATTTCGCCTTGGTAGCTTCCGCCATATCCACGGCGTTGGCATCGCTTTGCTTTTTGATCCGCAGACCAATCCCGTTTTCTCCGTTGAAACGGCTCACGGTTACCTGGTCCTGCGACCCGTCAATAACATCGGCCACATCCGACAAATGAACGGTTGAAGTGCCGCCGTTGGAAATAATCAGGTTTTCGAGGTCTTCGACCGTTTGAAATTTACCGGCAAGGCGCACGGTCATCTGCTCCTCGCTGCCTTTTACTTTCCCGGTCGGGAATTCAACGTTGGCAGCGGCAATCGCCTGGTTGATCGCAGCGAGTGAAAGCCCGTAGAGCTTCATTTTTTCCTTGTCGACATTGACGCGGAACTCGCGCCGCTCACCACCGATCACCTGTACTTCGGCCACTCCTTTGGTTTGCTTGATCTGTGGCAGTATCTGGTCGTCCATCAACTCCATAAAATCACGGTCGTCCATGTTTTTCGCAATGGCGCTCACCTGCAGTACCGGCGAAGCATTCGGCTCGATTTTGGCCAATACCGGGGTTTGCGCCCCTTCCGGCAGGTTATTCATGATGTTGTTGACCTTCCGCTGGGCATCCTGCATCACTTCGTCCATATCGGCAGAAGGCTTGAATTCCAGGAGGATCAGGGAAGCGTTATCGAGCGAGAAGGCCGTTACTTCAGAAATATTTTCGAGGCCGCTGAGGCCGTCTTCCATCGGTTTGGCCACCTGGGTTTCCACCGTGGCAGGGGAAGCTCCCGGGTAAGTTGTGGTCACCGTTAGTAAGGGCGGCGAAAAGTCGGGCAGCAATTCATAACTCAGCTGGTTGTAGCTGATGAGCCCTCCCCCGATCAGGATTGTAAAAATTACAATGATGAACGAAGGCCGTTTGATTGATAATTCTGTTAAAGTCATGTCCCTAACTATTTAGACGTTTTTACTTTAGATTCGTTTTGGAGATTCACCTGGCCTTTCACCACAATGCGGTCGGAAGCCTGGATACCGCTTACCACTTCAATGTATTCCCCGTCGGAAGTCCCGGAAGTGAACGAAGTCAAAATGGCTTTCCCGTTGCGGATCACGTAAACCTGCGGATGTTTGGAAGAACCAACAAGAGCTTTACGCGGAACGGCAAGCGCTGAAACACTTTTGTTGTTGGTCAGGGAAACAGAACCGTACATACCGGCCATCAGCTCGCGGGCGGCATTTTTCACCGTGATCTGTACTTCGAAATTGTGCGCCTTGTCGGCTTGAACACTGATGTTCGTTACTTTTCCCTCAAAGGTACGGTTGCCATAAATATCGGCTTTCACGATCACGCTTTGCCCTTGCTTGAATTTGAGGATATCGCGCTCCGGTACGTTGATGGTCAGTTTCAGGGAGGAAATATCCGTAATTTCAATTACCGGCGAGCCATTCCCGAGAAAAGAGCCCACATCGATCATTTTTTTGGTCACCACCCCGGAGAAAGGTGCACGGATATTGGTATTGCGCAGTTGTTTCTGCAGTTGTTTTTTCTGGTTTTCAGCCGTTCGGAGACCCAGCTTGGTTTTTTCAACCTGCACACCGGCTACCGCATTTTCTTTGGACAAATTCGTATAACGGGCGTCATCATTTTTCTGTCCTTCGATTGAAATTTCGGCACTTTGCACCTGTAACTGGAGCATTTCATCGTCGACTTTGGCGATCAGCTGTCCCTGGCTCACGTAGTCGCCCTCGTCCACACTGATGCTAATTACTTTTCCCTGCGCATCCGAACCCACAGTGTTTTGTCTCACCGGCTCGAAAGTCCCCAGGAAGGAAAGCGAGCTTTCGAAGGTGTGCTGTTCGGCCTTGCCTTCTTCCACCAGGATAGCCGCTTCCGAATCATGAATATAGATTTTTTCTTCGGCCTTGGTTTTGTTCGCCATGAGCTTGGTTACAGTCAGACCGATTAAAACTACGGCAATCAGGCTGATAATAATGATACGTTTCATATTCTCGTTATTTTTAAAATTGTTGATGCTTATTTAATATTCCCAATGGATTTGAGGTAGGCCAATTCTGCCTGTCTCAGCTGTACATAAGCGGAAACCAGGTTCGTTTGGGACTGCTGCAGGGCATTTTCAGCCGTGATCAGGTCGTTGGAACCGATGGTGCCTTCTGCAAACTGGAGCTCGCTTTGTTTATAGACTTTTTCGGCCAGGGCGAGCTGCTCTTTCGAAATTTCGAGGGCATTGAGCTGGATCTGGATTTCGCGCTGCGCATTATCAGTAGCCAGTTGCAGTTGCTGGGCCACGAGTGATTGCTGGTTTTCGATTTTTTCGCGGGTAATGGCATTTTTCTTCTGGCTGTAGTGTTTTTCCAAGCCGTCAAACAAGGTCCAATCGAGGCGCAAACCAATGAAAGCCGATTCGATCCCGGTGCGGAAATCATCTTCCGGCTTCATGTTATACGTGTAATTATATGCAGCATAAAATGAAAGGCTCGGCAAATAAGCCATGTTTGTCCCTTTGCGCTCTTCTTTATTGAGGCTCAGCTGGGCATCGAGCAACTCGAGCTCCGGGTGGTTCACTTCTTCCTTGTCGTGGAGAATGGACTGCTGCACCAGCGCATCCGAACTCAGGCTCAGGGGCTGTTTCTGATCCATCCCGATCAGGATTTTCAGCAAAGCCTCGAGCTGGTCTTTGGTCGACTTCACGGACTGGAGCGAATTTTCCAGGTTGAGCCGGTTGATGCGCAGCTTATCCGCTTCGGTTTGAATCACCAAACCTTCTTTCGCCATCAGGTCCATGTTGGTGATCAGCTTGTTCATGTTGGTGATGTTTTCGTTCAGGAAGGTAATCTGCTTGGTCAAAGCCTGGAGGTTAAAGAAAGTGGAAGCGACCTGGTTCTTGACATCCAGCTCGGTAACCCGCTGCTGGATTTCGATGATCTTTTGGTTCAGGTTGAGCGCCTGTACGGCATAATTCACTTGCGGATTGTAGATCACCTGCGTCAATTGCAAGGTATTCCCGAAGTTGTAAGGCACCCCGAACTGAACGGTAGCGTAGGTTCCCGGCTGACCGCCGAAGAATGCCGCCGGCACCACTTGTCCCGGGATGATCGCGTTGTACTTGTAGTCGCCCGAGAAGGTCAACTTCGGTAAACGCGCTGCGTTGTAAGCGTCAATCTGTCTTTCATTGATTGCCACTTCAAGCCTGGAATTGCGAATCGCCAGGTTGGCAGTATCGGCCATTTTGAGGCAGGTCTCCAGGTCCAGCGTCTGGGCCGAAAGGCCGAAACTGCCGAGCGCGAAAAACAGCCCCAGGGCCAACTTTTGCTGTACTGCTGCGGTTTGGAACCGCTTGTTTTTATTTTTCATTCGCTTCATATTAAAACTGTTTAATTTTCTTTTCTCCGGATCTGTTCCTGTAAATAGGCCAATCCTTTTTCATTGACAAAGCCATGCATCTGGAACTTCATGATTTCATAAAACACCTGTTCCGTGGTTTTGTCCAGCCCGGAAAAGGCCTCCCCACCGGAAACCAGGTCGGTTGCGCCTACGTAGATAATCGCAACCAGCTCGTCGGGCAGCTCAACGCGGTATAAGCCCTCTTCCTTGCCACGCTTCAGGTTTTTCAGGATCGTATTTTTCACAAACGTCCATTTATGCTGATGCAAAATGGCCATCGCTTCCGGGTGGAACTTTTTCAGGTCGTAAAACACCGATGGGTGTACATTTTTCATCATCGCGGACACAAACTGGTTGACAAGAAACATTTCGTCAATGGCATTTTCTGCCTCCCCGATAATTTCTAAGCAGTGCTGCTGGTCGGCCTGGGTTTTCACCGTGAGGATCTGCACCACAAGGTCGTTTTTATCTTTGAAGTAAGTATACAAGGTTTTTTTGGACATCCCCAACTCGCGGGCCATATCATCCATCGTTACACTTTTTACCCCATACTTGAGGAAAATGCTGGTGGCTTTGTCTATGATCTCTAACTTTTTCACATCCATGCCGCAAAGATAAAAACATTCTTTGAACCGGAAACGTTTTTTGTTAAAAAAGTTTCCAAAGTTTATTTTTGCTGCCGGAATTGGGTGGACCATCAAATTTTAAGCCTTATAAAACGGGGCAAAATAAGCTCACGAGAAGGGTCCCGGAAAGTCAAAATCGGCGAAATGTGGCCCCACATCGGTGAAGTGTAATTATCAACGCGTTTTTGTTACCTTTGACTTCTTATGAAGAACAAACTGACCTTATATTCACTCGCAATCGTACTCCTGGCCTTCCTGGCGATGCGTTTCATTTATTTTGAGAATAATGCGAAGAACGGTTACAATGCCACGACCTGGGATGCGCTGGGCTACTACATGTACCTGCCTGCTGAATTGATCTATGACGATGTGAGGGAATTGAAATGGTTTCCCGCCATTGATTCGGCTTATCATGTCAGCGGAGGCACATTTTACCAGGCCATCCCCCTGGAAAAAAGCGGGACGTTCACCAACAAATACCTCTGCGGCGTCGCCCTGATGGAATTGCCTTTTTTCTACGCAGGTCATACCTTGGCTTACATGAGCGGGGAAGCACAGGACGGTTTTTCCTGGCCTTACCAATATGCGATTATTTTCGGAGCGATTTGCTGGGCCATGGTCGGTTTTATTTTTATTTCCAGGGTGCTTCTGCGCTTTTTTGATGACCGCACCACCGCCCTGACTTTGATTTTACTGGGCCTGGCTTCCAATTTCATCCAGTATGTTTCCGTGGATGCCGGGATGAGCCATGCTTTTATTTTCCCGCTTTACGCCATCGTGCTTTGGCTGACGATCCGCTGGCACGAAAAGGCGAGTTTCGCGTATGCGCTGTTCATAGGCTTGCTTTGTGGGCTGGCTGTTATTTCACGGCCAACGGAGCTGATCCTGATTTTTATCCCGATCCTGTGGAATACGCACACCAAAGCGGATAAAAAGGAGAAATGGCAATTGGTTTGGGCACACAAAACGCATATTTTGGCTGCAATTCTGGGAGGAATTGTCGGTATTCTACCGCAGTTGCTGTACTGGAAATACACCACCGGCTCCTTCATCTACGATGTGGGCAGCAAATGGTTTTTTCTCAATCCCTGGTTCCGGGTACTTTTCGGGGCGGAAAAAGGTTGGTTCGTTTACACGCCGGTCGCTATTTTGATGGTAGCCGGGTTTTTCCTGATGAAAGGACGCCCTTTCCGCAAAGCGGTGCTTGTTTTTTGCCTGCTCAATATCTGGATCATCATTTCCTGGTCGGACTGGAAATACGGGGCCAGTTATTCCACCCGGGCGCTGACGCACAGTTACCCGGTTTTTGCCCTGGCCCTCGCCTGCACCGTAGAAGCTGCTTTCCGGATCAAAAAAGGACTTTATCTCATCATTCTTACCCTCTTGCTGATTGTGCTCAACCTCTACCAGCTGCGGATCTACAACCGGGGCAAGCTCGAAAATTTTTCACCGCTTCTCGGCCTTTCGGAATGATTTTGCGTGTATATTTGTACGGTATGAAGCATCTTTCATTAATTAGCTGTTCCGTGTTGGTATTCCTGTTCAGCTGCGGCGAACCGCAAACGGAGGAAAAAGACCCTGCGGAAGAAAACGTGGAACAAAGCAAGACCGAAAACAAATTCGAGGACCGTGTGCGCCGTGAAGTAGAGGCCAAACTGGGAATCCCGGCCACGGAAAACTATCACATTGAGATCAAAAAAGGCCATTTGAATGCGGACGAACATGAAGATGCCGTGATTTCCGTCAACCGCCACCAGCTGGCTGAAGAAGAAGCGTCCAAGGATAAAACCCGCAAAGAGCTGGGTTACATGGGCAATTACAATTATTTCTTTTATTACGACGGTAAAATCGACCGGGTCTCGATCCCGATGCCGATCGCATCCAGTGGAAAAACACCCCTCAAAAT
>CBINGV010000015.1:0-22323 GCA_966250255.1 uncultured Flavobacteriales bacterium
AGACCCGAAAACCAAAAAATGGAAATTGTCACGCAAAGTGTTGATTCCAAGACCGGAAAGAAAAGAAAACGAGCATGCGCAGCAGCCGCAGGCTTAATTTCAAGATAGACTTGTATAAAACCACCGTATTTTCATGCGGTGGTTTTTTTATTTTATTGAAAATCAACGTATCTTTGCAAAAACAAGGCACTTCACCATGAAAATCTTCAATTCAGCACTTATCGCCGGGCTTGACTTTCAAGGTACTTTTTAGGGGTTAATTTTATTTTATTGGTCTTATACAAAAACGTTGGTATCCAACCTTTTGCTTCACTTATACGTTATATCATAAAACTATCGCTTATGAAAAAGATTTTATTAACACTCGGGATCCTCATTTCCCTTGGCCTTTCCGCCCAAAATGAATCGTACTACTTTACAGATAATGCCATCCAGATCTCTGACCAGATTTTACTGAACGACGGCAGCCAGATTTATGTTGCCAGCAATACCTCCGAAGGTGTTTTCCGGCTCATCAAAATTGGCAGTAATAAACAAATCATCTGGTGCAAAAAAATGCCCATGGTCTCTTACTATTCTTATCCGATTATTACGCCTTCAGCCAACGGCTTTTTCTTCAGCACCTATCTTCTGAATGGTATCGGTATGGACCGCCTGATCATCAAAATGGACCTGGACGGAAACACCATCTGGTCGAAAAAATGGGAAATGCTTGAATATGATTCCGCCTATGACCTGGACAAAGACCTGATCGAAGATGAAAACGGGAATATTTACAGCTTTGCGGGCACTTCCATGGCTACGAAAGTCCTCAAGATGGACAGCCAGGGAAACAAAATTTTCGCCAAAAAGATCGTCAATGACACTACCTCCACCAAAAACCCGGGGTTTGACTTTGTGCGCTGCCCGAACGGTGATTTTATATTAACGGCCAAAGAAGGTAATACCTGCATCATCACCCGGTTTAACAGCGACATGATCAAAGTATGGTCCAAAAAATATCCTTTGGATAGCTACAATCATCCGAAAACGATTATTCCTTTGCCCAACAACACCTATTTTGTAGGAGGATATGCCCTTGATATCCAGGGAATGAATTGTTTTTATAGTATGATCCTTGACCCCAACGGCTCGATTGTATCTAAAAATTATTACCTGGAAGGCCTTCCCTTTGTTTATCCGCGTAAATTTATCCTCGAAGGTAATGAAATCCTGTTCTGGAATGAATATGGCTATTATGGAAGCTTTAACCTGTCAGGAGAATTACAGGAACTGAAACAACTCGATGACAATATCGGGAACACGGCTTCGCTGGATAAAAAAGACAACAGCTATGTGATGTCCAAAAGCGGTTCCATTTATTATTTCCATGACCTGGACAACCTCGGTTGCATCCCCGTTTACAGCCTGGCAATCCCTGAAAGAAGCAGCAATATCAATAATAACAACTGCGTATCGGATGCCCAGCTTTTTGTAAAGCCCCTGTTTGATACTGTCGTGGATGCGCCCTTTTCTTTTTATTCCGTTACCCAACCGGCATTCGTCAAAATGTGCGAAACCCTGGAAATGGAAAGCCCGGACAAAACGGAGCTCCGTGTTTACCCGAACCCGGCGACAAACCAGCTCCGGATTTCTGCCATTGAGGGCCTGGAAACCTATTCCATCACCGATCTGCAGGGCAAACTCGTTTCAGCAGGGCCTGTTTCCGGGACGATCGATGTTTCTGCATTGAACCCGGGAATGTACCTGCTTCATTTGAATCAAAACAACCAAGCTGTTTTCCAGGATAAAATCCTGATTGAGCGTTAAGATCCTGATACTTACGGAAACCATCGTCAAGTTCTGCGGTGTTTTTTTGTTTTGTTACATTTGTTATCGAAATCATATGCTATGAAAAAATACTGCTGCATGATCGCCCTCGTTTCCTGTTTGGCCTGGAGCTTAAAAGCCCAATACCAGGAGGAGTCATTAAACTTTTTCCCTGAAAAAACAGCTTCCCGCAAAATGGCACAGGAATCCATATCCATGGACAAAAGCGTCAACTATGTGCTTGACTCTTCTGTAACAATATACGGGGACCCGAACCCACCGTTGAAATATGCATACGATTACGACGTGAACGGGAATTTGACCAGGGAGAATAATTATTCCCTTACAGGCACTTCCTGGCAATACGACAACTTTCAGTATTATTTTTCCCATACCGGCGGATCCGATTACACCACCGACAGGTACAATGGGTCCACGCTCTATTCAAGGACCCGTCACCTGCACCATAACAATGGAAAATTAGCACAAATCGAAAGCTTTAACTGGAACAGCAGTTTAAACCTCTTCCAATGGTTTAACAAAATAGAATATGTATACGCCGAAAATAAACTGGCTCAACAGGTATATAAAATGTATGACCCCCTTACGCAAACGTTTGAAGATTCCGAAAAATTGATCTACACCTACCAAAACAACCGCCTGTCTCATCTTTTGAATACAGACTGGTATACTGGTGAGGACAGCTCTTATTGGAAAGATGGTGCCCTGTACACCTTCTCCTATCACATCAACGGTAAGGTGAGTGGTATTCTGGCTACTTTCACGGAAGCGGGAACGCAATCAGAAGAGCGTTTTATATATGACAACAATGACCGGCTTACAGAATACCAGTTTATTATTATAGACACGACAAAACATGTTTATGAATACGATACCGCAGGCAATATGACCCGTTATACCCGGTTTTCTTCCCACAATCCGGCAGAGATGGTAACAACTTATTATTATTACGACCTGAACGTACCCTCAAGCCAAACCGTAGCGGATTATTACCGCCTGGCCAATTACACCTCTTACACTTTTTTCCCGAGAATTCCGATGATCCCCGATGAGGATGCCCATTTTTATAAACCCGCCCATAAATTGGACAGTGCCCGGATTTATTATTTCCCGACCGGGTCGAGCGGCGTGATTTATCACTATTCCCAGCGCGATGTCGGTATCGAAGAAATGACTGCACAAAACGTACAACTTTTCCCCAATCCAACGAGAGGCATCATCGAACTGAAAAATCCGTGGAAATATTCAGCTTATGAAATCCGCAGCATCAAAGGCCAGCTTTTACGGAAAGAAGAGCAGGTCCCGGCAAACATTGACCTCGGGATATTTGAACCCGGCATCTATTTTTTAAGGCTTGAAACTCCCGGGAAACAATCCAGGACAATCAAAATCATACGGGAATAAATCCTGAACACGCACTTATTTTTGGCCAAAAATCCACTCATGCTGCTTGGTGTAATTGGTGCAATTCGTGGCTAAACCCAACCCTTATTTTAGGAAACTTTGTGATCCTTTTTTTGCAAAACCGGGATTTTTTCCGTAAATTGAGGTCGATAACCTTGGTCTAACGACCTTAAATACAATTAAATCATGAAAGCAATTCTTGTTTTTATTGCTGCCATGCTGATCTCCGTGCAGGTCAGTGCGCAGACTTTTGCCGTGGGCGACCGGTTGGAAGCGCTCGAAAATGACGGCCTGTGGTATACCGTTCGCGTCCTCAAATACCAGGACGGGCGATACCTCGTCCATTGGGACGAATACAACGATTCGATTTACGACCAGTGGCTGACCGTTGACCGGATGCGCCCCATTATCGTTCCGCAATATTATGTAGGCGATCACCTGGAAGGACTGGAAGCAGATGGTAAATGGCACCCGGTAACCGTACTCGAAATTTCACCGGAAGGTAAGTACAAAGTGCACTGGCAGGGTTATGAGAATAGCTTCGACCGCTGGCTCGAACCGGCTTACCTGCGCCACATGTCGCCATCCCGCACAGATATCTGGCTGAGCCGCCGGGTACCGATTGTATACATCGATAACCAAAGCGGGGGCCCGATCAAATACAGTTATTCCGGTGACGGGATCAGCGGAGGCGGGACCATTTATCCGAAACAACGCGATTACATCCGTTATGCGCCGATTGGCGGCGAGCTGCTGATCAACGGGCAGCGACACCTGGTTTTCACCCGGGAGCATAACGGCCAGATTATCATTATCCGGTAGGCTTTAATCGCTTGCAAACCTCTTTTGAAAAACCAATGGGACCAGGATTCTATTGGTTTTTTATTTTTCCTATCTTTGGGAAAAAAGATCCCATGAAAAACAACTTACTTCTTACTGTTGCCCTGCTGCTTGCTTTTAGCTCAACGGCACAAATCTTTAAAGTCGGTGAACGTGTTATGGCATTGGAAAACGACGACCTGCTCTGGTACCAGGCCACCATCCTGGAAACCGGCGACGAAAAATCCAAGATTCACTGGGAGGGTTTCTCTTCCGAATACGACGAATTTATTGCCAACGACAGTTTCTGGAAAGAAGGCATGCCTTTTTTGGTGGGCGACAAGCTCCAGGGTATGGAAACCGATGGCAAATGGTATAACCTCAAAGTCCTCAAAGTGGATGGCAGCAAATATTTTATTCACTGGGGCGGCTTCGAAGACCAGTACGACCGCTGGATTTCCTATGATTCCCTGCGCCTGCCAACCAAAGAAAACTACATCGCGGAAGGAAATTTCAACACCAATGCTTCTTCGGGCGGCAGTTCCTGGGGCAGCACACGGATCGGCATTGTTTACCTCGAAAACAAAACAGGCCAAACGATCAAATATTCCTATTCGGGTGATGGGTCCAGCGGTGGCGGAACGATCTACAACAACCAAAAAGACAACATCAAAAATGCCCCGATCGGCGGTGAGCTGAGAGTAAACGGCAATTTTTACATGACGATATCGAAAAGCCACGACGGGCAGACGATTGTCATTAAATGATAAGTGAGGAATGATGAATGCAGCATCTACAATTCATCATTCAAAAATTCGTAATTTTGGCACTTTATTTGCCATACGCTTTTCCTATGAGAAAAATTATTACCCTGTGTTTCGCCTTAGTGGCCTCTTCTGTTGTTTTAGCCCAAACGGTTAAACTGAAAATCACCTACAAGGATTACCCCGTGACAGACTCAGATATTACCATCAAACTGGGCGATGCCACGATCGGTACGGGACGTACGGACAGTGACGGAAACGTTTCCATCATGTGCAGCAACCTGCTCACCAACAACATTGATGTTTATGGCAGTAAAAAAACGTCCAACACGACCAAAACCTGGGACGTAAAAGGTTACGTAGTGCTTGATAACAATCATTTTTACCACATGAAAATGGAAGTTTTCGCCAAAGAAATGTCCGAAGCATCCGGCGGAATGATGTCCGAAAGCGCCATCGCTGCCATGTGGGGACTTACGGCGAGCGGCCGAAATGATGCCCCGAATACTTCTTCCAATAACACCCCCACAAACAGCAACAGCGGTGGAAATGCTACTTCGGGTGGCAACAACAACGCTTCGGGAAGCGCTTCAGACGATGAAATTCCGGATTTGACCCAAATGCGGGAAGAAAACCTCATCGCCTACAAGCAAAATCTCGAAAACGACATCATCCGCTATGAGCGCAAAATCAAGCGGGCCGAACAGGACATCGCCGATGCGAAAGCCGAAGGAAAATCCCAAACGGAAATCCGCCGCTGGGAAATCGACCGGGAAATTGATGTATTGACCAAAGAGAAAAAAGAAATCCAGCTGCGCGAAACAAATGCCAAAATTGCCAAAAGCGAATTGCCTTTCGAGGAGCGCAAGCGCAACGATGCCCGCAAGGAGGAAATCAAAGCGGAAATCAGTAAGCTCAAGGAAGAAGACAAGCGCCTCAAAAAAGAAAATGCCGCTGCGGAAGACGCCCGCGAAGCGGAGAAGGAAAAAGCGAAATACAGCGAGGAAGCCATTGCTCAAAAAAGCAAGTTTACGCTCAAAACCGAGCTGACCGAGTTCCGCCTGGATTTAAAGCGCAAAAACCTCAATTATAAAATCCAGTCAACTTCCGGTTTGGAGGAGAGCAAGCTCGCTGTCCTGAGAACTGAAATCGCCGAACTGGAAGTCATTATCGCACGCTACGAAAAACGTTTGGCTGAACTGGAAAAGGAATAAATTTCCCGAAGCTACTTTTTCTTCTTGCAATATAAGTAAAGCATATCTTCGTTGTCTACGGATTTATCTCCTAATTGCGATGCTTTATTAAAGTCTTCACAAGCGCTTTTGCTTTCTTCAGCCGTTAGTTTGTCTTTCGGATTGCTTTTGGCGGCCTTTAAAAGATTAATCTTCGCGATTCCCCTGTTTCGGTAAGCTTCCTTGTATTCCGGATTGATTTCAAGGGCCGTGTCATAATCTTTGATTGCCCCTTCAAAATCCAGGGAATTTGATTTGCACGCCCCCCTATTATAATACACTTTAGAAACCGTAGGATTACTTAAAACCGCCCGGTCATAAACCTCGATTGCTTCCTTAAACTCACCTTTTTGTTGCAAATCCATCGCTTTGCCGTTTAAATCCAAAAATTCTTTGGAATATGTTTCTTGTCCGTTCAGAATGTAATATTGAGCAATTAATTTCCCTGCCGGGTCATATTGAAAATAATCGCCCTTTTCTTCCCCGTTTTCAAAGGTTAAACTCGCCTGAAGCTTGCCATTTTCATAATATATTTTCCAAACTCCGTCTGATTTCCCTGCTTTCATCAGGCCTTCCTGCTTGACCTTCCCGTTTTCAAAATATTCAATATTTTTCCCATCATACACTCCTTTAGTGAGCATTTTATCCTGGCTGATGTTCCCGTTTTTAAAATAAATCACCCTTCTGCCATCCGGAAGACCGTCTTTTAGTTCACAGGTGCCCATTTTTTCTCCGCTTGGGAAATATTCAATAAATGTTCCTGTAAATTTTTCTTTTGATTTTTTTTCAATCCATACGCCATTCACTCTTTCCAGCTCATTGATGTTCGTTTGAGCGGAAAGCAAAGATGAAACCAAGATGGAGAAGCAAAAAAGAATTTTTGTCATAGCACCGTTTTTCAGTTAATTTGTGATTTTAAGTATCGTACTTTATATTACCGGTCAAAGCTACTGAATTTCCCGAAATAATTTCGGAATGACAATAAAAAATATTAACCTGGAAGAATGAAGGCCTGACTTATAAATATCAGCATTTATTCACGCCGAAAACTTCTTTTCCAGGCAACGAAATGTAATTGCTTTTCGTTATATTTACTGCCAATGGAAAACGAATGAAAAAACTCTTACCAACCCTTCTTGTATCTATCCTGTTCATACAACATGCCTCAAGCCAGATTGTAGATCCTTTTGCTATCCGTTACCAGGTGAATCAGAAAGGCGGTTTGGTTTTCCTGGCCAACACTTCGGTTTCCTGCGATTGTTCGGCCAATAGCGAGCTTCCCCCGGGCGGGAGCGGGAACAACAATTCCTTTTCCATGGATTTTGTGGATATCGACAGTGATGCCTCCACCTACATGTCTTCGGCCGATCAGCTCGACTTACCGAATTGCAGCGAAATTATCTGGGCCGGTTTGTACTGGGACGCAATCCTGAACAGCACGCCTTCCAGTACACCGAATTTCAGCAGCAGGAACCAGGTAAAACTGAGTGTCAACGGTTCGGCTTACCAAAACCTCACCGCCGATGAATTGCTCGACAATTCCACGGGGAAAATTTCATACTATTGTTTCAAGGACATTACTTCCATCGTACAGGCCAACCCGATCGACGCGAGCTACCGCGTGGCAAACGTTGTGACCCAAACCGGGACCAATACTTACGGAGGCTGGACAATCGTAGTTGTTTACCGCAATATTTACGAAAGCATGAAAAACCTCACGGTGTATGACGGCCTGGCGAACGTGAACATCGGGGAGTCCGTCAACATCGATATCAGCGGTTTTTTAACACCGCCATCCGGGCCGGTCAGCTTTGAGCTCGGGGTGGTGGCCCACGACGGCGACCGCGGGGAAACCGGCGATCAGCTGGAGTTTAACGGAACCGGAACTTTTGTGAGCATCAGCGATGCCCTTCACCCGGCCGACAACATGTTCAACAGTACCATTTCCAGGAACGGCGTGCTCACTCCCCTGCGAAATCCGAGCTTCAACAATAACCTCGGGCACGATGCCAATATTTACATCCCGGACAATTCAACCATGAGTTACATCGGCAATTCGGCGACCAATGCCTCCATCCGGGTTTCTTCCGCTTCCGAAGCCGTTTTAAGCAGCGTGATCACTTCCGCGATTGATATTTACGAACCTGATCTCCGGGCTTCGGTTTCCTACACCGACCTCAACGCCGGAAACGTCGAGCCGGGTGATATCCTGGAATATTCCATCACGGCCAAAAACATCGGCTCCGATGTATCAATCAATACTTTCCTGACCGATACATTGGATGAACGCCTGACTTACATTCCCGGGACCCTGCAAATTACTTTCGGGCCGAACAGCGGTACGAAAACCGATGCCACCGACAGCGACCAGGCCGAGTTTATTTCTTCCGGCAACATTATCCGGGCACGGATCGGAACCGGGGCAAACGGTGCCAGCGGCGGAAGCGTAGTTAATTCCTCTACCGGGGCCGACAGCACCGTGATCAAATTCCGCGTACAATTGATTGATGAATGCGCTCCGTGGCAGTGTGGCTCCGTACTCGAAAACAAAGCTTTTCTTTTTGGAACGGGGCAAATCTCCGGCATCAGCAACGGAAATAACGGTCTTTCCGATCTCCTCGACCAGGACGGATGCCCGTCACCGGAAAGCGGTTTGGTCAATGTCAGCTCCACCGGCTGCCCGGTACTCCAGATTACCTATACCGATTCCCTCTGCCAGGGAGAAACCATTTCTCTCAGTTTCCCAAGCTCACCGGAATTCACCTTCAACTGGACCGGACCGAACAGCTTTAGCTCCTCATCGGCGAATCCAACTATTGCCAATGCCCAAAGCAATCATTCGGGCAATTATATTCTGCACCTGAGTTACAATGGTGAAAGCTGCATCGATGATACGATTGCCCCGGTTGTAGTGACGACACGGCCAAACATCCAGCTCCAGGAGCTCGAAGACGATTCCTGCTACCATTCCGGTGCCGGGTCCATTCGCGTCAGTGGAAGCGGTAATGCTCCCTTCACGTATTCCTGGTCGAACGGCGATGCCGATTCACTTGCACAAAATTTGATGGCCGGTTCCTATACCGTAACGGTGACGGATGATTTCGGCTGTACCAACAATCAAAACTATACCGTAGACGAACCGCCTTTGTTTGAAGTCATCGCCAGTGTGACCTCCGATTACAACGGGCGCGATATCAGCTGCTTTGACGAAAGCGACGGGAGCGCTCTCGCAACGGCCAACGGAGGCGTTTCACCCTACGATTATTCCTGGTTATCACTCGGCGCTACAACAGCCGCCGTCAGCAATCTCGCAGCGGGCGAATACATTGTTGAAGTAACGGACGACAGCGGCTGCAAAGCACGCGATACCGTAACACTCACCGAACCGGCTTTACTGGCGATTTCCGGAACCGTAACCGATATTCTTTGTTTTGGTACCACGAGCGGGGCTATTGATGTCAGCATCAGCGGCGGAACGACTCCTTATTCCTCCCTTTGGTCAAATAACGCGACATCCGAAGATTTATCGAATCTCAGCTCTGGCAGCTATACGGATACGGTAAGGGATGCCAACGGCTGTGAAGCTATTCGTTCCTTCAGCATCAGTCAGCCCGGAGCAGCGATCAATCTCAGCGCAACGTCAACAGATATTCTATGCAACGGCAATGCAACAGGAAGCATCAACCTGAGTGTTTCCGGCGGACTTGCTCCATACAGCTACAATTGGTCGAATGGTGCAGGAACAGAAGACATCAGCAATTTAACTGCGGGCACGTATACTGTGACCGTTACCGACGACAACAATTGTACGGAAGACTTTTCCGTGACCCTAAGCCAGCCAACGGCGATCAATGCATCGCTCAACGCAGTGAACCCGGTTTGCCAGAACGACAGCCGCGGCTCGATTGACCTGACCGTAAACGGCGGTGTCCCCGGCTATACTTTCCAATGGAACAACGGGGAGCAAACAGAAGACCTTATTGACCTCTACGCCGGTTTATACAGCTGTGAAATCACTGATGACAACGGTTGTACCGAGCTTGTTCAGGCCACCCTGACCGATCCCGATGCCGTCAGCATCAGCGGAACGACAACTGACGTACTTTGCTACGGGGCTTCGACCGGCTCGATTGATATCACGCCTTCCAACGGAACACTTCCTTATACCTTCGACTGGAGCAACAGTACGGGCAGCGAAGATCCTTCCGGGCTCGCGGCCGGGCTTTATTCCGTAAATGTTATCGACAATAACAGCTGTGGTGGCTTTATCTCTTTTGTGATTGATCAGCCCGACACCTCCGTTTATGTCAGTTCCTCCATAGTGGTGGATGTCGCCTGCTTCGGCAACCAAACCGGCTCTGTCAATATTGAAGTAAACGGCGGGACCCCGCCTTACGATTATATGTGGAGCAACAGCGCTGTTACACAAGATATCAGCCTGCTCGCAGCCGGAAGCTATTCCGTGGACATCACCGACGATAACGGCTGCCTGTTCAGCTTTTCCGCTTCGGTGGATGAACCGGCCGAGCTGACGCTTTCGGAAAGCCATACGGATGTCCTCTGTTTTGGCGGCTCTTCCGGGTCGATTGATGTAAGCACAGCCGGCGGGACCGGCCCTTACACCTACCAATGGGGAGGCGGGCAACAGACCGAAGACCTGGATAATATCCCGGTGGGCGCCTATAGCCTTATGGCAACAGACGACAACGGCTGCACGGACAACATCAGCGTTATCATCGACCAGCCTTCGGCAGCCCTGAGCCTGGATTCAGATACCACGGCCGTTTTGTGTTTCGGTGGGGTTGATGGCAGTATTGACCTTTCCGTTTCGGGCGGAACTTCCCCCTATTCTTATGCCTGGGACAACAGCGATCTTTCGGAAGATCCGGACAGCCTCATGGCCGGTACCTATTCCGTTACGGTAACGGACGCCAATTCCTGTACGGCAACTTTAAGTACCATGGTTACCGAGCCTGCTGGCCCGCTTGCTTTAACAGCCGAAGGAAACGGTATTTGCATGGGCGCAAGCAATGGTGTTGTGAGCGTAACAGCCAGCGGTGGAACACCGGGCTACAGTTATCTCTGGAGCACCGGCCCCAATGATACATTAGCTGTGTTGAGCGGCTTGCCGGTGGGAATTTACCAGGTAACGGTAACGGACACCAACAGCTGCACGGAGCTGATTTCAGCCACCGTAGAACAGCCTGAAGGCCTGGCCGGCTGCGTTTCGCTGGACATGCCGAATATCTTTACACCGAACAATGACCAAGACAATGATGTGTATTACCCGGCGAAGGCCTTCAATATCAATGCGTATCACATCCTGATCCTCAATCGCTGGGGAGAAGTGGTCTACGAAGCGGATGATTTCAACAAAGGCTGGGATGGAACAATCAAGGGCAAAGAAGCCAGTGAAGGCGTTTATTTCTGGCTGGTGGATTATACCGACAGTTATGGCCAAAGCGCCCAGCTTCATGGAAACCTGACACTTGTGCGTGACTAAATGCCATTATTCGTTAAAAACCTGGATTTTGGACTGATTTTTTGCTACTTTTGCAAAAAAATATCGCTTTGAAAAATATATCAGCTACCGAATTGAAACACAAGATTGATGCCAATGAGGCCCTGTTCCTTTTGGATATCCGAGAAGATTACGAACGCGAAGCAGCGCACATCCCCTCCGAACATGTACCGATGGGACTGGTTTCTGCCAAGGCAGGCGAATTTCCGAAAGATAAGGAAATCGTTGTCATCTGCCGCAGTGGTCGTCGCGCCGTTCCGGTAGCCGATTTGCTGGTGAATGATTTTTTGTTTCCGAATGTAACGATCCTCGATGGCGGTTTGCTGGCCTGGAAACAGGATATTGATCCGAGCCTTGATATCGAGTAAGTCATGATTGAATTATTCGAACACATTATTCACCTGGATTTCAAGTGGATTTTTGCCAACTACGGTACGGCGATTTACGTGATTTTGTTCCTCGTGATTTTCATCGAGACCGGTTTGGTGGCCATGCCTTTCCTGCCGGGTGATTCGCTCCTGTTTACCGCCGGTTTGTTTGCCAAATCCGGTGAGCTGAACCTCTCTTATTTGCTGATTTTCCTGTATATCGCAGCCGTTCTCGGCGATAATTGCAATTATTGGATCGGACGTAAAATCGGTTTAAGTGTCTTCAACATCAAAATCAAAGGGCGTTCCCTTGTCAAAAAGGAATACCTGGAAAAAACCGAAGCTTTTTTTGAGAAAAACGGCAGCAAGGCCATCATCATGGCGCGCTTCGTTCCTTTTGTCCGCACTTTTGCCCCGTTTGCGGCCGGTGTTGGGAAAATGAACTACCGCAAATTTGTGACCTTCGATTTGCTCGGTGGCTTCCTCTGGATTTTCAGCCTCACCTTTGCCGGCTACCTGCTGGGGAATGTCACCTGGATCCGGGAGCATATCGACCTGGTGTGCCTGGGTATCATTTTTATTTCCGTGCTGCCGATGATCATCAGTTTCACCAAAGCCCGTTTAGCCAAGCGAAATGCCTAAATTCGGCCTGGTTGGCAAGCGCCTGGACTACTCCTTTTCCAGGGATTTTTTCTCCGGCTTTTTTGAGCAGGCAGGAATTTCCGCCAGCTATGAAAATATTGAAATCCCTTCTATTGAAGACATTCGTTCCATTCTTGACTCCGGTGAATACCAGGGCTTGAATGTGACCATTCCCTACAAAGAAGCGGTAATCCCTTACCTCGATGAATTAAGTCCCGAAGCCCGGGAAATTGGTGCCGTGAACACCATCGCCTTCAAAAACGGCAAATCCATCGGGCACAATACGGACGCTTTTGGTTTCCGCCAGAGCATCAAACCTTTCCTGAATAACCGACACGAACGGGCGCTGATCCTCGGGACCGGCGGTGCCTCCAAGGCTATTCGCCACGTGCTTCAGAACATCGGGCTGGATGTTCTGCTGATCAGCCGGGAACCCGAGGGTGAAAATGAATTCGGTTATTCTGAGATCAACAGCCACATGCTCCAGGCCTGTAAAATGATCGTCAACTGTACGCCGGTGGGTACTTTCCCGAATATGGACGACAAACCTGATCTCCCGACGGAATTCATCGGCCCCGACCATTTTGTGGTGGATTTGATCTATAACCCCGAAAAAACGCGTTTATTGCGCGAAGCGGAAGACCGGGGTGCAATCATCCTCAACGGCTATTCGATGCTGAAGGAGCAGGCCCTTCGTTCCTGGGAAATCTGGAATTCCTGATTTTTTTTTTTTGGACGCAAAGGGATCAACGTACACGCGAAGCACGCAAAGGTTTTGATGAACGGTTAACTAAATAGCTTTCATACAACGCAAAAATTTCACAGAACATGGATTAATTTTAATTCAGCTAAGGGATACTCCGACTGTACTCCGAGTATAACGCGACGATACTCCGACCATTACCCGTGGATAAAGCAACTAAAAAATACCTGTTCAGGCTTCAAAATATACGACGAGCTTTCAAACTGAGACACTACCAAACGTTACGTCCGTCGCTATTTTCTTAAAACTTTTCTGTAAATTTGCCGGCTATGCCTCACAGTTTAAAAGACCTGATCCGCCAGGGTGAACACCAGACCCAGGACTTTAAATTCCGGGTGGACGATCAGAAAAAAATCGCCCGGACTCTGAGCGCCTTTGCCAATACGGACGGCGGGCGTTTGCTGATCGGCGTGAAAGACAATGGCAAGATCGCAGGCATTAATCCCGAGGAAGAATTCCACATGATCGAAGGGGCTGCCACGCTTTACTGTAAGCCTCCCGTTAAATTTGAATCCAAAATCTGGCAGGAAGATTTTCGCCTTGTCCTGGAAATCAGCGTGGAGGCCAACCCGGCACGCAACCACCTTTCATCTGATGAAAACGGCAGTTGGAAAATCTACATCCGGCGCGATGACCACACTTTACTGGCGAACAAGATTTTATTAAAAATCTGGGCACTTGAAAAAAAGGGGATTCCCAAACCGCAGCATTTTGGAGAGGAAGAGCTGAATTTCCTCAAACTTTTCAATACGGAAAAGATCACGCTCAGCAAATTGTACCGACTCAGCAAACTACCGAAAAACCAGGTTGATCATCTCACAGCGTTATTTACTTACTGGGAACTGATCAGCATGGAAATGACGGAAGAGGCCACCACCTACTCCTTGAAATAAAATCACTTAAAGCGTTTTGTTTTTTTAGTACCTTTGACTGTTTTTTAGCAATACTGGTATGAAATACATCTTGAGCCTCGGCTTGCTTTTCAGTTTATTCCTGGGGCAGGCGCAAAGCAATTTTTCCAACATAACGGGCATTGATCTCCGTGAAATTTCGCAGGCCTACGCTAAACGCGACAAAAACCCGGCGAATTATGAAGCTGTAAAGCTCCGCTTCCCGGTTTACCGCATCAACGGACAGGATCATTTATCGCTGCTCGCCCTGGTAAACAACCATTTTTCGGCGGCCAGCCTACAGCAAAGCGGAATCCTCACCGGGAAACAGATCAAAAATATTGTAACACTCAAATGCCCGCTGACCCAGCTGGGAATGATCACCCAGTTTCCGGGGATCGATTACCTGGAAATCCCGGGAAAGATCTATCCCGACCTCGACAAAGCCGTGAAAGACGTACGCGCTGACAGTGTGCAACGCGGAATCAACCTGCCGGAAGCTTATACCGGGAAAGACATTTACATCGGGATTACCGACTGGGGCTTTGACTACACGCACCCGAATTTTTACGATACCCTGCTGAACCAGACACGCATTGTAGCGGCCTGGGACCAGTTCAAACAAAGCGGCCCGCACCCGGATGGCTACAGCTACGGAACGGAATATGCCACCGCTAACGACTTGCTGGCAGCTCATTCCGATACGGCCAACATTTACAGTTATGGCTACCACGGAAGCCATGTGGCAGGGATTTGCGGCGGTTCCGGTGCTGGAACGGTATATCGCGGCGTAGCCTTCGAAGCCAATTACCTGATGGCTACCTTCCTGATCGACGCCGCTTCAGTGATCGATGCCTACGAATGGATGTACAACAAAGCCCTGACGGACAGCAAACGCCTGGTGATTAACCAAAGCTGGGGCTTGCATTACATGGGCAACCTGGATGGGACTTCTATCCTGAGCCAGGCCATTGATGCCTACACCGAGCTCGGCGTGGTTTTCGTTTCTTCCGGCGGCAACAACGGAAATGTTAATTTTCACCTAAACAAAACTTTTAATAACGACGAGCTGAAATCTAAGATTGATTTCTACGATTACAGCGCCAACGAATTCATGTGGGGACAATCGATCACACAATGGGGCCAGCCCGGAAAAGCTTTCCAGACTTCCATCCAGGTGACTAACAGCACCAATACGGTACTCGTGCAATCGCCTTTTTACAGCACGGCCACCACAACGGATTACATCGATTCCATCCTCGTTACCGGGAACGATACGATTTTCTTCAACGTCAGCTGTGAAAATGCCAACCCGCAAAATAACCGGCCACACATTCGTTTGCGGGTCAAAAACACCAATACAACACTGAAAGTCCTGATGCGCACGCAAGCCCTTGACGGTACCGTACACAGCTGGAATGTCACCGAGCTTACGACCGGTGTTGGGAACTGGGGCATGCCTTTCAGCACTTCGGGCGGAGGCACAACAGCCGGGAATACGAATTACGGGATCAGTGAACCGGCCTGTTCAAACGGAACGATTGCCGTAGCGGCTTACGCAGCCCAGTTCCAGCAGGGACAGGGCATGGTGGGCGGAGGAATTGCCGGCTTTTCGAGCTACGGCCCTACACTTGACGAGCGCATCAAACCGGATATCAGTGCGCCGGGTGTCAACGTCGGATCCTCCTTCTCTTCCTACACGGACGAAAGCTTTACAGCCGTAACCAGCGTTAATTTCAACGGCCGGGATTATCCTTTTGCCAAAATTTCGGGTACGTCCATGGCGGCTCCAATGGTAAGCGGTATCGTGGCCCTGATTTTTGATGCGAATCCTTACCTTTCCCCGCCGCAAGTGAAAGAAATTATCCAACAGACGGCGCGTACGGATAATTTGACCGGGGTAATACCGGTTGGCGGAAGCACGCGCTGGGGTTATGGAAAGATCAATGCCTATGCTGCCGTTCAATTGGCGCTCAACACAGTCGGAACAGTAGAAATGGACCGCCAGGATTTTAGCTTGTACCCCAACCCGGCTTCGAACCTCATTCGTCTTGAGATCAAGGGCGGCCTGGAAAAAGCCACGGTGAAGATCTACGACATGAGCGGCAAGCTGAACGAATTCTCCTGCAACAACGGGCAGATCGACATCAGTCCGCTCAGCAAAGGAATTTACCTGCTCCAGGTTGAAAATAGAGGGAAAATTTACCAGGAAAAATTCGTGAAGGAATAAGATGATTCGTCGGATTGGAGCGGATGAAAGCACCCTGGTGCGCGAAATTGCGGAAATTACCTGGCCGGTGGCCTTTGGTGAGATCTTAAGCCGGGAACAACTGGCCTACATGATGAAGATGATGTATGCGGAAGAGGTATTGAAAGGGCAAATCAACTCGGGCCATGAATTTTATGTCTATTCCGAAGGAGAAAAAGTCCTGGGTTTCATGGGAGTAGAAACGGCCTACAAAGGCAAAAAACAACTTAAGATTCACAAATTATACATTCTCCCTAACCAGCAGGGAAAAGGCATCGGCCAGCAGTTTATCGCCTTTGCGGAAAAACGCGCCCGCGAGCTGGGAGATGAAACGCTTACGCTGAATGTCAATCGCCTCAATAAAGCCCTGCATTTTTACGAAAACCTGGGTTTTAAAAATATACGCTCCGAAGACATTGACATCGGTCAGGGTTACCTGATGGAAGATTATGTGATGGAAAAAAGCCTTATTTAAATGGTAGGGAAAATCGGGCAGTGGATCAGGGAAAATGCGGAAACTTCGGTTTTCCTGGCTTACCTGCTGTTGACTGTGCTTTGCTTTTTCCCTTTGTTATCCGGAACGGCAAGCCTCAACTGGGACGCTTCCGACCTCTGGCTTCCCTGGAAACATTTTATTTCGGAAGAGCTGTACAACGGCCAGCTTCCGCTTTGGAACCCTTACCAGGTGGACGGTTTTCCGCAGCAGGGTGACAGCATGACCTGGTATCCCCTAAGCTGGATTTTTGGCTTTTTGAACGGGCAATATAACCTCTCGGCGCTTAACCAGGAATACCTCTTTCATATTTTGATCTGCGGGCTGGGCTTTTACCATTTTTCGGGAAACTTTGTTCTAAGCCGAAAGCTGCGTTTCCTGCTCGGGCTGAGCTATATGTTTTCGGGCTTTACGATCGGGAACGCCCAGCACGTGGCCTGGGTCATCAGTGCAGCCTGGCTTCCGTGGGTTTTCCATTATTTGATCCAAATCCTGCGTTCAGCTGATAGAAGAGCCCTATACAAGCTGGCCTTAACGGGCTTTTTGTTTTTTTCGGGTGGTTACCTGGCCATTTTTTTCGTGACCTTGTACATCCTCGTTATTGCTTTGGCCATTCATTTTTATAAAAAACGCTTACAGCCACAAACCCAAAAAATTGTTTTGTACCTGCTGATCGGTTTCGGGCTTATTTTCCTGCTTTCGCTGCCGCTTTTGCTCTCGGCCTGGAATATTTTCCCGCTTTTCAACCGCTTTGATCCCAATGACCCGAATTTCAATGTCCATACCGGCTCAACTCCCCTGAACGGGCTACTGGCGATCCTGCTGCCGCTGGCTTCCGGAATCTACAATATGACCGAGATCGAATTCGGGAGTTTCTCGGCTTACCTGGGGCTGGTACCTGTACTTTTGCTCTGCTTTTCCATCCGGCAATTCCGGCAGGCGAAAATCCTTGTTCCTTTCCTGTTGGCGCTTTTTTTCCTCCTCTGCTCTCTCGGCGATTTGCTCCCGCTGCGCGAATGGATTGCCCGGCTTCCCCTACTCGATTTGTTTCGTTATCCGGCACTTTTCCGCTTGTTTTTCATTTTTTTCCTGCTGATTTCCGCAGGTGTTGCTGCCGATACTTTGCCTTCTTATCCCGAACGAAAAACACACCGGCTTGTCGGAGGAGCTTTTCTATTGCTTTTCCTGGCCGGGCTGATCTTTTCCTGGTCAAAAGCCGATTTCAACTTAATTGCGGCTTATTTCAGGCATTTATTCCAGTACAAAGCACTGGAAAACCTGCACCTGTATGACCGGGCCCTGCTGAATCTTACTGTTTTATTTGTTACCACTCTTATCCTGCTGTTCAGTCCGCGGAAGAAACTGAAAACCCTGCTTTTTATCTGCTGGGGAGCAGAAATTATTTTCGTGGCCGCCACCAGCGCCCCCCATACGGTTTATCACCCGGTGAACGTGTCTTACGCCAATGAGCTGCTGAGCTATCAGCCACAGCAATACCCGCAGCAGCATGCTTTTCACAGGGAAAATGAAACAAACGGCTGGCAGGGTTACCTGTATTTCAGCTGGCAGGGAAAAACCATGTTCCTGAAACAATGGAGCAAACACGGGTACAACCCGCTGAAGCTCAAGCCGCCAATTGATCCCATCAGTACACTCACCGATGAAGACACCGAAAAACTACCGGTTTTTTCAGTTCTTGCCCTGGATGGAAAAACGCATTTGCTCAACGATTCCTTAAGCTTAAAAGTCAAAGCGGTCATCAAAAACAACCACGATATTCGCATCCGGGTACCGGTATACGAACACGGGAAAGGAAAACATTATATCCTGGTGAAACAGCACCTGGCGCATGGATGGCGGGCCAAAGTCAACGACTCTTTTGTTCGCCTGAGTGAAACCCCGCAAGGCTTCATCCTGGTACCAATCCAACAGAACAGCAAAAAAATTCAGCTGAGCTATAACACCGCTCCTTATTGGATCACGTTTGTTATTTTCCTGTTTGTCTTTGCAGTGCTTTTGCTTCTCATTGTCTTTCGGGCGAAACACCGGCACCTGCTTTCACTTTCACTGGGTGTGCTGCTTTTGTTGATCGCTTTCAACAACCGCGAACGCTGGTCGGGACTTGAGCCTGAAGCTATCACCCAAGAAGCACTTGCAATCGGCCAGGGTGAATTGAATGAACCGGATTTATTCCGTAGTTTGGCTTACTGGCAAAACCTTCCGGATGAATTGCTCCTGTTGCAGGATTACCCGAAAAGGGATGCCGACATTGCCTATTTCCGTTATTTTTTCCCGGAAAAACTAGGTTTTCAGCAAGTACCCGGATATCATCGTTGTACCCGTTATGGAAAAGCATCCGTAAATCGTAAGCTGCTCTATCAACTCAAGGATACGCTTATCGGGAATAATTTTAACCTGGATTTGCGTTCCCTCATTAAACAGCAGAAACAATCCCCCAAAAAACTACTTTGCCTCAAGCTGATTTACAAAGCGCCGAATGCCACGGAACTCAGTTTCTGGCTGGCCCAGTTGCGCCAGAACAAATGGGTAAACGGCGAAGACATTGCCCTGAAAAATTCAGATTTACTGTTTGATGACGAAGCTAAAATCATCATCCGCTACTTTGATTTGTCCCGTTTCCAAGTGCTTCCGGAGGACGAATTGCGCTTTTATGCCTGGTGCGGTGACGCGAAAGCACAAGCAAAAATTCAAAGCCTGGAGCTCAGCCTCGAATAAAGTTTTTCGGAAAAACACCCGGGTTCGAAAAATTTATGTAATTTTAAATTTTAACCCATGTAATTTAAACATGTCGAAAGCGGTTTTTCCCCGGAAAGTGTATCACAAAATCAACCAGTTGCTGCAACAACACTCAATTGTATTGCTTTTCGGCGTATTGGGATCGGGCAAAAGCAATTTCCTGAAAGCACATTTTTCGGCTTACAATTACCTTTCGCTGAAAAACAAAACCTACCGCAAGCTCCTGGAAGAGGATCCTTATCGTTTTTTCAACCTCCACCTGGGCAAAACGATTTTCGACGACATCGAGGAAGTAGACAGTTTCCAGGAACTGGTCACCAGCTATTCCCTGAGCATTTACCAAAGCGGAAACTACATCCTGGTGAGCAACATTCGCCCGGAAAAAACACACGAGCTGGTAGCAGTTTGTCCCTTTTTCCCCATGGACCTGCAGGAAATGAAAAACGCCCGGAAGTTTGCCCTTACGCTGGAAGGAAATTGCCTCCAGACAAGCATCCCGGGAGCTGCTTCCTATAAAAAATACCTCGATGAATTGTTTTCCGGCCCCTTTGCACGCCTGGTCCGCATCCAGAACCGCGAACTGCTTTTTGACCTGGTAAAGGCCTGTGCAGAGCAGGCCGATCAACCGGTGAACCTCAATGCCATTGCCAAAAAGCTGGGGGTTTCTCAACCGACTGTTCAAAACTGGCTGCAGGCGCTCGACAAATGTGGACTGGTACACTTCCTTCATCCGCTGGATCAGGCTTTCAATAAACGTATCCTGAAAAGTCCCAAACTTTATTTTTGTGACAGCGGCCTGCTTTGTTACCTGCTGAAAATAAAATCACCGGAAGAACTGCTCCAAAGCCCTCATTTTATGGCCATTTACCGCAACCTGGTCTTCCTGGAGCTCTACCGTAAAAATGAAGCCGACACCCATCCGAAAATTCTGCGTTACTGGCGCGAGTCGAACGGGCATGAGATCCCCTTCCTGTTTGAAAATCCGACTTCATATGACATTTACGATTGTGTGAGCGCCCATGAAGTAACAAAGCAGCATTTCCGGGAACTGGATTTGTTTGATGAAATTTCGGAAGGCCGTGTATTGTCGCGCAATATCATTTATGGCGGCTACAAAACTCTCACAAAACAGGAAGTCAAGCTGATTTCCTGGCAGGCAATTTAAGCATATATGCATCCGGAAATCACATCTGCCCCTCCCGCTTTTCCGGTAATCGGTGCAAACTAACGGCAAAAACGCACCTCTTATCTATTGAAACCGTCCTTAAGCTCCTTTTTTCCTTAACTTCTTAGGAAGAAAAACGAGGGGCTATGGATAGAAAAGACTTTATTAAAGGAATCGGTCTTGCCAGTATCGCAATTCCGACTTGGGGCATCAGGGAAAATAAAGAACCCTTCGACGAACCATCAAACAACGACCTGCTGAAAAACAACGGAAACTGGAACATGGTACCGGGCTACGCCCAGGATATCATTACGGAAACTTCCCTTGTGCGGCGCGATATTACAGAAGGGACCCAAAGCGGTATTCCCCTCAGCCTGATTTTAACCTTTATCAATTCGGATAACGACGGTTTGCCGGTAGCAGGCTTACGCGTAGATATCTGGCACTGCAACAAACGCGGTTATTATTCCGCCTATGACGGCCAGCCGGGGATTGACGGTATCGTCAACAACTCCGGGGCGACCTGGCTGCGCGGGATCCAGTATACGGATGTCAACGGGCAGGTAAACTTTACGACTATTTTTCCTGGCTGGTACCCGCCGCGGGCAACGCACATCCACATCCAGGTGTATGACAGCTCCAATAAACTGCTCACCACTACACAACTTGCTTTCCCGGACGAAGTTACCTCAGTTGTAAATGCCTTTTACCGAACCAGCGGCCAGAATTCCTATACGAATGCCAACGACCCGGTTTTCGGGGACAGCTACCCGGACGAGCTGATGGTGGTGGGCGGAAGTACCGGCGGCTACATTGCAACTAAAGAAATCATTATTCACGGGGGAAAACTCGGCATGGAAACCATTGAGGCAGAAACCGGCGGACAATTCAGCCGCCTGGGCAATTATCCCAACCCGTTCAGCGATGCAACAACTGTTTCTTACTACCTGATCCAGCCTTCCGATGTGGAACTGACCGTTACCGATCTGACCGGCCGCCTGATTGAAAAAATCGTGGAGAAAAATCAGGATGCGGGACGCAATGAGATTGAACTTTACCTGGGCGACGAGCCCGACAGCGGAGAATACTTCTATGAACTGAAGGTCAGCAATTACAGCGGGACTTTCCGGCAGCGAAAAAAAATGGTAAAACTTTAATAAGTTAGGAGTTATTGAGTTTATGAGTTAGTAGTTTAGTTTAACTCTTAACTTCGCAACTACTCACTTAACAACTCATTTAAATTCTTCGAGTGGAACGGAAGTAGCCCCGATCACGATTTTCACCTTACTGATCTCCGTATTCAGTTTATCAATGAGGCTTTTGGCTTCTTCCCGTTTGAAGTATTGCCCGGCTAGCACGTTCAGCTCTTCTTTCAGCTTCATCAGGATGGCATAATAACGGTCATCAATCAGGATCTGATTTTTGGT
>CBINGV010000016.1:0-22318 GCA_966250255.1 uncultured Flavobacteriales bacterium
TGCAGGGCTTTTTGATGATGCTCGAGCGCGTCCGTTTGCCGGCCCATGTCTTTCAGGGTGGTTGCCATATTATTGTAGGCAAGCCCCAGGCCATAATAATTTTGCAGCGAGTCCATGATCGGGATTGCTTTCCGGAGATAATGTAAGCCCTCTTCATACTGTCCTTTGCGCCGGTAAATCTTGGAAATATTCGAATAAACGGTGGCCAGGCCTTTGAGGTCCCTGACTTCTTTTTTCAGCTCGATGCTTTGCAAATAGTATTTTTCCGCCACATCGTTATCACCCTTCATTTCGGCCAGGTAAGCATAGGTATTGCAACAGCTGGATTTGAGCTTTTTATAACCGTGTTTCTCTGCAATCCGGATGGATTCCTCACTGTAGCCCTGTCCTTTTCCCGGGTTGACTTTGACATATTCCCAGGCCAGGCTGTTCAGCGCTACCGCTTTCAGCGAATCGTTGGCAGCATCCGCTACATCTTTTTCAAGCTTGGCGAATTTGTCCTGCGCAGAAAGCCGCTGCGAAATCAAAAACGCGATGGTGAATAACCATATGCCGGTTAATTTTTTCATGACTGCTGATCAAAATGAGCCCGAACGATTTTGGCTTTCGCCTGGCCGATAATTGCTGCCAGCGCCTCTTCCTCGGCGGCTTTGATCTTCGAAAGGCTCTTGAATTGTTTCATCAGGCTTTCAAAGGTTTTCGGGCCGATTCCCGGGATGGAGCTCAATTCGGAGGTAAAGGCATTTTTACTGCGCTTGGCGCGATGATGCGTAATCCCGAAACGGTGGGCTTCGTTACGCATGTGCTGGATCACCTTCAGGGATTCCGAACGCTTGTCGAGGTAAATCGGGATCGAATCGCCCGGGAAAAAGATTTCTTCCAAACGTTTGGCGATGCCGATAATTGCAATCTGCCCGCGCAGGCCGATTTTTTCCAGCGCCCCGACCGCTGAGCTCAATTGTCCTTTTCCGCCATCGATCACGATCAGCTGCGGCAAAGCCTGGTGCTCAGCCAGCAAGCGCGAATAGCGGCGGGTGATAACTTCTTCCATGCTGGCAAAATCATCGGGACCCACCACGGTTTTGATGTTAAAGTGGCGGTAATCCTGCTTGCTCGGCTTGGCGTTTTTAAACACCACGCAGGCCGAAACAGCATTCGTTCCCTGGATGTTGGAATTATCAAAACACTCGATATGGACCGGCAGCTCCTTCAGGCGCAAATCAGACTTCAATTGGTTCAAAATCCGGTCGGTGTGGACCTCCGGGTTCTTGATCTTATCATTTTTATAGCGTTCGAGGCGGTAGTAAGTTGCATTGCGCTTTGACAATTCGACCAGTTGTTTTTTGTCTCCTTTTTGCGGCACAAAAAGCTGGATGCCCGGCAATTCAAAATCGGCTTTTTCTTCCAGCAGGACTTCTTTCGAGCTGCTGTGAAAACGCTCCCGGAATTCCATCAGCGAATAGCTCAGGATCTCCGCTTTGCTTTCGTCCAGCTTTTTCTGGATTTCGGAAGTCATCCCGTGCACGATCAGCCCGTTTTTGATCACCAGGTAATTCACAAAAGCGTTCTTTTCATCCTCGACCAGCGTGATCACGTCCACTTCATTGATGCTGGGTGAAACCACCGTCGATTTCGTCTGGAAATTTTCCAGGGCCCGCAATTTTTCTTTCATCTGCTGGGCTTCTTCAAACTGATGGTTTTCCGCAAAATTCAGCATACGTTTGCGGATGTAGTTTGTCGCCACCCGGATGTTGCCCTTCAGGATCGACTCAATTTGCTGCATGTTTTCGAGGTATTCATCCTCGCTCTGTTTCCCTACGCAGGGGCCTTTGCAATTCCCGATATGGTATTCAAGGCAGACTTTGTAACGGCCTTCCTCGATTTTCGCCGGGCGCAGGTCGAGGTTGCAGGTGCGCAGCGGGAAAAGCTCCTTGAACAATTGCAGCAGGGTATGCATTACTTTTCCGCTCGGGTAAGGACCAAAATATTTGGAGCCGTCTTTCACCACCCGGCGCGTGGAAAAAATCCGCGGGAAAGGTTCTTTTTTGATGCAGATCCAGGGGTAGGTTTTATCATCTTTGAGCTGGATGTTGTACTTCGGCTTGTACTTTTTGATCAGGTTGTTTTCCAGCAGGAAAGCATCAAGCTCGGTCATCACCACGATGTACTTGATGTCGGCGATTTTCCGGACGAGGATGATCGTTTTCCCGTTGTCGTGGTTCTTGGTAAAATAAGATGCCACCCGTTTTTTGATGTTCTTGGCCTTGCCCACATACAAAATGTCCCCGTTTTTATCAAAATACTGATAAATTCCCGGGTCATCGGGCAGGGTTTTCAGTTTGATCTCGAGTTCCTGCGCTGTCATTTTTACTGCTATAAAGATATTAGTTAATGTGATAATATGCTAATGTGTTAATAATATATCCACCCATTATCATATTAACAAATGAGCACATTAAAAAACTTATTACTTTTAACTTCAAATCACTCCGGGATGCAACTTTTAAAAGACAAACGAAACCTGGTCCTCTTTATCCTGGCCGGGTTTTTCATCGCCAATACGATCGTGGCCGAGATGATCGGCAGCAAACTGATCAGCTTCGGCGGGCCCTTTGTAAATGGTGTCAGCCTGGTGCTCTGGCCTTTCGTCTTTATCCTCACCGACATCCTGAATGAATATTATGGGAAGGAAGTGGTACGCAAGCTGACCTTCATTACCGTCGGTTTAATTGTTTATGTCTTCGTGGTTCTTTATATAGCCATGCAGATTCCGGCCGTGGATTTTTCACCGGTGAAAGACAAGGATTTCCAGGCGGTTTTCGGGCAAAGCATGTACATGATCATCGCCAGTCTTATCGCTTTCGTCACTTCCCAGCTGATCGATAGCTTTGTGTTTTGGATGGTCCGAAAACGCACCGGCAGTAAAGCGATGTGGCTCCGTGCCACCTCATCCACGGTGGTGAGCCAGCTGATCGATACTTTTATTGTGCAGTTTATCGCTTTCGTGATCCCGGGAATCTGGACCTACAACGACTTACTCCGAAACGCCAGCTTTGCCTATGGGCTCAAGATCATCATCGCGATTTTGCTCATCCCGCTGATCTGGATTCTCCACAAAGTCCTCGATAATTATTTCGGGGAAGAAGAAGCGAAAAAAATCATTGATAAAACGGCGGAGGAGTCTTTGGATTGAGGATTGGACGTCGGGGTTTTGGACGCAAAGGCCACGAAGTTCGCGCAAAGTACGCAAAGCTTTTACTTTGCGATGTGAACAAGCTCTTCCCAAACCGCATCGGCGGTGTTGTCCCAGGAAAATAGTTTCCCGCGTTCAAGGGATTTGGCCCGGAGTGTGGCGCGCAACTCTTCGTCCGAAGCGATTTTCTCCATGGCCTCCGCAATTTCATCCACCCGGTAAGGATTGACCAGCAAGCCGGCATCGCCAACCACTTCGGGCAGGGCGGTCAAATTACCGGAGATCACCGGAACACCGCAGCGCATCGCTTCAGCCAGCGGGATCCCGAAGCCCTCGAAATAAGGAACGTAGACCAGGCAGGAAGCCGCAGCCATCACTTTAGTCAGTTCCTCCAGGCTCAGGTGGCCGGTAAAATGGACGTGCTTTTCAACGGCCGGCGGAACGCTTACACGGCTGCTTTTCCAGAGCTTTTCACCTACGATAACCAGCTCATAACCCTGCGGATTGCGTTTTTTATACTGCTCAAAGGCTTCGAGCAAACGCTGCACATTTTTACGGGGATGGAGCGACCCTACGAATATAAAGTATTCTTTTCCAGAGACATATTCGTTTCTAACGGATAAACAACGGCTCGCGTCCAGGGGTTGATAATGCTCGGAAACGCCATTCCATACCGCCCGCACCTTTTCTTCCGCAACTCCGTAAATCGCGCAGATATCCTGTTTTGAATACCCGGAAACGGTCATAATCTTATTGGCCTTGCGGGCAAATTTCGGGAAAAAGTAACGCAGGTATTTCCGCGCCTGGAAAGGAATATCCTGCGGGAAATGCTCAAAATTGATGTCGTGGATCGTCGCCAGTTGCGGCACCTTACTTTTCAGGGAAACGTAACCGTCCGGGGAAAAGAAAACATCGGCCTTGTATTTGCGGAGCGCCCTGGTAACGGCCACTTCATACCACAAATAAAACAATACCGGGTGGCGGGCCTGTGGTTTGAGCACTACTGGGATGACGTTTTTGCCAAAAATAAATTTCGGATCGTAAGGCCGGTCGAAAAAGAAAATAAAGGTGTGTTCCGGGTGCTTTTCTACCAGCCGGCGACAGACTTCATAGGTATACCAGCCAAACCCCTCCATGCGGGAAGGAAGCAAAAAGCGGGTGTTGACAGCAATACGCATATGCTCACGAAAGTAAAAAACTTTTTGCGAAAGGCAAACAAAAAAGCGGCCTGCCCGAAGACAAACCGCTTTTTCTTATTATCAAATTAAATCCTTGAGACTAGTAGCAAGTAACGTCCACTACGTTTCCTTCGCAATCGATAAACACTTCAGCCAACAATTGAGCCGCCACTTTCGGGCAAACTTCAGAGTGACATCTGAATTCAGCATAAAAGGTAACTTTCGTAAGGAAACCTTCCACGAAACAAATACCGACTGTTTCGCTGTATCCGTTTACATCCCAGCCGTTCGGGGCATCTTGTAAACATTCGTGTGCAGCGCCTCTTGCCTTACCGATCAGGCCGTTGTCATTTTGAGCAGAAGCAGAAAAGCTGAACGCAGCTACTGCAAACAAGATAAAGAATAACTTTTTCATTTGTTTAAATTTAAAGTATTACCGGATTAAATATCGGAAGAAGAACAAATTACTTCTACCACTTCACCTCCACAATCAACATAAACCGTTGCAACCGGGTAAACGATCTGGATGCAAAGCATGTTCGGAGGACAGTTTGGCGTAGCCCAAACCTGAACAACGTAACCGAGCTGGTTCGGGTTACCTGTTCTGTAATCACAAGCCATGTAAGGCTCAGCACTGGAGTGCAGCTCATAACCGTTCGGCAAACCGAGGTCACGGGCACAGTCACGGGAAGCAGCTTCTGCTTTGTGACGCGCGCGGTTTTCCATGTCCTGGGCCATGGAAGAGAAAGAAATTGCCACAACAGCAATTGCTCCTAAAATGATTTTTTTCATACGTTTAAGTGTTTTGTGTGTTAACTGGGTGACAAATTTATAGTATTCGTCTATACTTTGCAAGAGTTAGGCCGTGTTTTTTGCTCTTTTGTCAGCAAAATCTGTTTAGTTTTAAAAGTGGTGGAATCTCCCAAACGCTCTGTATTGAGCTCTTTTGAGGTGCGAAACAAGCTTTTCGGCAGAACAAGTCATGCAATCCAATAAGTCAGCCAAACAACCTTTCTTTTTAAGGAAAGTATTTATATGACAGGGTTTAATAAAACATAACACTAATCGAAATCTACTATTTATGAATACAAGACACATTGACAGAACGCAATACTTTAAGGAGCAAAATTTCACAACCGAAAAACATGTAATTCCTTACCTCACGGAGTTTTTTGAGCTATCGCCCGGTTTAACCGTTTTGGAAATCGGATGCGGCGAAGGAGGAAATTTAAAGCCTTTTCTTGATCGGGGTTGCAGAGTAATCGGAATTGACCTGGCTGCGAACAAAATTTCAAATGCAGAAACTTTTTTCAAAGATCACCCGCACAGAGAAAACCTCACTTTAATAACAGCAGATATTTTTAATGTACAATCCGACGGAAAAGTCCGGGCCGATTTGATTCTTATGCGGGATACCCTGGAACACATACATGACCAGGATTTCTTTTTAGAGCATTTGAAAAATTTCCTCGCCCCAAAGGCCAGGGTTTTTCTCGCTTTTCCTCCATGGTTCATGCCTTTTGGCGGGCATCAGCAAATGTGTGAGAATTCTTTTTTAAGTAAATTGCCTTATTTTCATCTTTTTCCAAAAACAATGTACACGCTCATTTTAAAACTATTCGGAGAAAATAATCATAAAATAGATGCTTTGCTCGAAATTAAGGAAACCCGTATATCGATTATCCGGTTTAAGAAAATTTTAAAGAAAAGAAATTACCGGGTTGAAAAGGAAACATTTTATATGATCAATCCCAATTACGAGATTAAATTCAACTTGAAAAAAAGAAAATTGCCTCCTGTTTTAAATGTTCCTTTTGTCAGGGATTTTTTCACGACCACTTATTATACGATCATTTCGCTAAAGGAAAACTCATAACAACCTTCAAAAGCATTTGAAATAAAAAGCGGGTCCGAAAACCCGCTCTTGTTTTTTTATTCCAACTCGTGTTTTATTCCAGCTCAATTGGCATGTTGCAAACAACTTCGTACACATTCCCAATGCAATCAACATACACGGTTGCAACCGGGTAAATCACCTGGATACATACCTGGTTTGGCGGGCAAATCGGGCGTGCGCTTACTTCCACCACGTAGCCGAAATAGTTCGGACTTGGATGGGCATAATCGCAAATCAGGTTTGCGGTCGCTGTTGAAGTAAGGTGCAAGCCATTTTGCAAATCCATGTCACGCATGCATTCACGGGCTGCTGCCTCTGCTTTGTTGATTGCTCGCTCTTCCAGGTTCTGTGCCTTGGAGGAGAATGAAATTGCCACAACGGCAATTGCGCCTAAAATTAGTTTTTTCATCATGTAAGTGTTTTGTGTGTTAACTGGGACTAAAATATAATCTTCCTGCTAATTTTCCAAATAAAATACTGATAATGAACAAATTTACTCAGCACAATCTGTTTAGTAAAACAAAAAAGCAGCCCCAAAAAGAGACCGCTTTTCTATCTGTATTTTATGCTTTTTAGTTGTTCGCGAGGTATTCGGCAACTCCGTCAAAAGTGGCTTTCATACCGGCTTTTCCTTTGTTCCAGTTCGCCGGGCAAACTTCGCCGTTTTCTTCGTTGAACTGCAGGGCGTCCACCATTCTCAGTGCTTCGTCTACATTTCTTCCGAGCGGCAGGTCATTGATCAATTGGTGTCTTACTCTTCCTTCCTTGTCGATCAGGAACAAACCGCGGTAAGCGATCATTTCGCCGCTGGCAACCAGGCGGCCATCCATATCGTAGTCATATTCGCCGTTCAAAACGCCGTAAGCTTCGGAAATGGTTTTGTTGGTATCAGCCACGATCGGGTATTTGATCCCTTCAATCCCGCCTTTGTTTTTCGGCACCTGCAGCCAGGCCCAGTGTGATTCTTCCGTATCGGTTGAACAGGCAACCAGTTTCACGCCGCGCGCTTCAAAATCAGCCAGCTTATCCTGGAAAGCGTGCAATTCAGACGGACAAACGAAGGTAAAATCCTTCGGGTAAAAGAAAAATACCACGTGATTTTTGCCGATGAATTCGTCCAATGAAAAATTCTGAACGATTTCACCGCAGTTCACTACTGCGCTTGCTTTGAAAGATGGCGCTTTTTTTCCTACTAATACTCCCATTTTTTCTATTTTAAATTATGATTTGTTTCTAAATTTTTTAAATCCATGCAAAGGTATGAATTAAATATTCACCCCAACCAGGCGCGGAACATCCAGTTTGTTTTTTCTTTTTCGCGGATCAGGTCGCCCATAAAAGCTGCCGTTCCCTCATCTTCAGCCTGCTGGGCCAGCGCCAGGATTTCCTTTTCAAGTCCCAGGAGCGTTTGCTGCGCCTCAAACAGATAACGCATGCCTTCTTTTCCTTCCGTGATGATTTTGTTTTCAGCGATCGTGCTGTGCTGCAGGTAGGCCGTAAAACTCGACAACGGCTGAAAACCGAGTGACAAAATCCGCTCTGCCAGGTCGTCGATGATCACCTGGGTCCGGGTGTAAAGCTCTTCGTATTTGAGGTGAAGCTCAAAAAAGTTCTCCCCTTTGATGTTCCAGTGCAGCGAACGCAGGTTCTGGTAGTGCAGTTGGTAACCGGCAAGTAAGATGTTAAGTTGATGTTCCATTATATTGGGTTTATGTGTTGGTGCAAAGGTACGCCACTTGATTAATTAAAATAATTGATTAATTTTATGTTTTAATAAATTTTGTCTATGGATATTTCGCCCCAGCAAATTGCCTATATCCTGAGCCTCGTGGAACACAAAAATTTCGGGAAGGCCGCCGAAGCCTGCTTCGTAACCCAGCCAACACTTTCGATGCAGATCAAAAAAGCCGAAGATACGCTCGGTTTCCAGGTTTTCGACCGCAAACGGAGCCCGCTCGAGCTGACCGCTTATGGAAAAAAATTGGTCCCGATCCTGCACGATATGCAAGCCGAATACGAAAAAATTGCGCGGCTTTCACAGGAAAACGACGGAAAAATCGTGGAAGAGCTCAAAATCGGGATCATTCCCACGGTGGCCGCTTATCTTGTCCCGAAATTATTTGAAAATAAGAGCCAGCTCAACAGCCGGGTCCGGTGGGCAATCACCGAGCTCAAATCGGAAGAACTGATTGAGCAGCTGCGCCTGAAAAAGATCGACCTGGGAATTATGGCCGGGCCGGTCGACCAGGCGCAATTTCACAGCGAAAGCCTGTTCAATGAAGAGATCCTGGTTTACAGTACGGATTTTAACCGGCGCGATACGATCTCAACGGAAGACCTGCGTCATGCACAGCCCTGGCTGCTTAACAGCGGAAATTGCCTGCGCACGCAAATGGTGCATTTCTGCAAGCTGGGCGAAGAAAACGAATCGGAATGGAATTACGAAGGCGGTAACCTGCAAATGCTGATCGGCATGGTGGACCATTACGGCGGCTACACCCTGATCCCTGAGTTTTACCGGCAGCAATACGGGCTTGATCCCGAACGGGTTTCTCATGCTGTTGCACCCGACAACGCCGGTTTCCCGGCGCGTCACATCCTGGCGCTGACTTCCCCGAAAAACAGTCGTCACCCGGCCTTACTTGAGCTGATCCATTTCATCAAGCTGCATTACGCCAATCATGCGCAAAAACGCTTCGAGGTCCTGAGCTGGAAATAACTTAGTTGAATACGCGGATGGATTTGTGCCAGTTCATCGTTTTGGGAACACCGGATTTGTTAAGCATGGTCAGGGTTCCGCCCAATTCCAGATCTTTTTCTGCTTTAAAGCCCAACTCGACAAAACCTTCGTCGAAACGGATATTCATGCGTTCTTTGTTGCCCTTCTTGAAATGCACAAAAGGTGTTCTGTCGGAATTGTAAAAGGCATACAGCAAGCGCAGCTTCACACTATCGCCCTGCGTTACGGCGCTCGGGCCGTCAACCATCACGATGATTTTATCAATGGCATAGTCTTCACAGCAACCCGTATAATAACGGATGTTCTGCACCAGGGCATGGCTTCCGCCGATGATTTTAGTCTGGGCTTCGGTCAAAAGTGCCAGCATGGAAAGCAGGCTCTGGTCTTGCTGCAAAAGACGGATCTGTTCATCCGCAAACACATTCCGTTTGGAAAGCTCCAGGTAAAAAGTCCGGAATACCCATTCATCATCTGGGGCAACATCAGTCAGCGCTTTGTTGAGCTTTACGAGGTGTTTTTCTTCGTCTTCAAAGGATAAAATCCCGGGGTCCCGAAAGGAAAAATGAACTTCGGGGGTTTGCCGGTTATGGTATTCGCAGATTTTTTTGATGGACGAAGCCCGGAATTTGCGAATGCCTTGGGAAATCGCCTCCACTTCATCCGGGTAATCCTCTAACGATACCGATGGGTTGGTCCAGAAATGCTTTTCTTCGCTCAGTTCCAGGAAAACATCTTCCGTTGTATGTTTCTTATGATAAATCCCCGCTCCCTCCAGCAGTTTTTCCTTCAGTTTTTCGATCGATAAAACCAGTTGAAATGCTTCTTCGCAGATCCCTTTTTGCAGCTCATCCATTTTCCTTACCTTTCCCTGGTAATCCGGCCCCATCGATTTGTCCTGGCTGATTTCCCGGATCTCCATCGACATTTGCTGCAGCAAATCATATTTCGTTCTATAAGCATCGTATTCCGAGCTCAGCAGCTGGTATTCTTTTTTGATTTCCAACTTATCGCTGCAGGAAAGCAGGAGGAGCAACAACAGAAAAGAAGCGTATTTCATAATTAAAGCATTTAATGTTTCAACACACGGATGGATTTTTGCCAGGGCGTTGTTTTACCAATCCCTGACTTATTGTAAACCGTTAATTTGCCCGATAACTGCTTGTTTTCTTTAGCCCGGAACCTCAGGTAGGCCATTCCCTCTTTGCATTCGATGCGCAGGTCATCGGGCTTGACGCCATCCACTTCAATTTCCGGGATTTTGAATGAATTGTAAAAGGAATAAAACAGGCGCAGCTCCACGCTGTCACCCTGCATCACGGCTTCCGGGCCGTCCACGTTCACAAAAATCATATTGAAATTGTAAGGCCCGCCTCCGCAGCCAATGTAGGAACGGATCAAAGATGCCAGGTCTGCGGTAGCCGACATGATCATCGTCTGGGTTGCGGTGAGCGTACTGAGGACATCCAGCATGCTTTGCTCTTCTTTGAGGTAAGCCGCGTCTTCGTCCAGCAATAAATTTCCCCGGGATAAGCGAAGGTAAAAGTGCGTAAAGCCTTCCACGTCATCCGGCGCACATTCCCGGACCGCATTTCTCAAAACGGGTGAATCGCTTTTTAAGCCGTCGAAGTGCGTGAGCATGGGATCGGCAAAACGGTATTCTTTCCCGTTCCGGCTTTCGGTGTGGTAGGTGCAGATACTTACCAAAGCCTGCTTCCGGATGGCTTTGAGCCTTTTTCCCAGGGAAACCAGCTTTTCTCCATAATCCGCTTCCAGTGAAAAACCCGGGTTTTTCCAGCAGTGTTTTTTTTCCGTCCGAATGATCCTGCCCGGATCGGGATCTTTCTCCGCTTCAACATAAATGCCGTTTTGTTGCAGGATCTCTTTTTTGATCTCTTCAATGCCGGCAATAATATGGAACATCGAATCCGCTATGGTTTGCTGCAAGCTGTAGATCCGGGAAAAAGCGTTCTGCATATCCGGTCCTTCGCTACGGTCTTCCGCACATTCCTTTGTGTCCATCAGCTTCTCGTACAATCTCCCATATTGCTGGTAGTAGGCAGCGGTGCCCTGCTCCAGTAAAAAATGCTCCCGGGCGATTTGTTCCTTATCCGTGCAGGAAAACAGGAAAAATAAAACAAAGAGGTAACATAGCGGTTTCATACGTCTGTAACAGAATCAGGCGGAAAAGTTACAAAAAAGGAGACAAGCCGAAATAAAAAAAGCGGGAAATTAATTCTCCCGCTTAAATGTTGATCTGAAAACCTTTTGTATCAATGCCGGTGCATCCCGCCCGGCTGGCAGCACATCGGCAGTTTGCTTTGTGCTTCCGGGTTGGCTTTTACCTCATCGGCATCATAACCCAATTCCGAGACCAATTTCCGGATTTCATCCAGGCTGATTTTATCCGCACGGAATTTGACGGTCAGCTCCCGGGTTTCGTAATTCAGCTCCGCGAAAGAAATGCCTTTGGTGTAATTGAGTTTGCCTTCCACCCGTTCTTTACATTGCCCGCATTCGGCGCTGGTTTTGATCACCGCCGTTTGTTTGACGCTTGTTTTTTCCTGTGCGCTTACTGTCCCTACTAACAAGAGGACAAGCAAGCTGACTATTACCTGTTTCATTTTCGTTTTTTTTTATCGGCCGAGGATTTCAATTTCCTCTGATTTAAATTCTTTTTTCTTTTTAATCTTATAGCGGATCCCAAAGTAAATGTTCGCTCCCTGGATCGGTGCCCATGCCCGTGTTGCATCAAAATAAGGGCCAAAAGGGTTTTGCGCATCCACGATCGGGTCTTTCAGTTTGTAATTCGCTATGTTTTCACCGCCCAGGTAGAAATCCCAGCTTTTGTAAATGTGCGTGATCTGTGCGTTCATCAGCGGGTAAATTTCCGTTTCGTTATCGGTGGAAAGCGTTCCATCGGGCAGCATCACTTCGTGCAGACGGCTTTTGCCGTAAACCGTTGTAGTGAAATCATATTCCCAGCGCTTGTTACGTGTTTTGTAAGCCACGTTGAAAAATCCCCGGTATTTCGGCTGCATAACCTGCTGCTGGATTTTCCCGCCGAATTCGGATTTCACTTCCAGGTATTTGAAGGCCAAGCGCACATCGAGGTTAGCCAGCACCGGCAAGCTTAATTCCGCCTGGAACACATTCGAAAAGGATTTTCCCGACAGGTTGGTGAAATAAATCTTCCCGTGGTCGCGGTCGCGGTCAACCACCAGCTGGTTTTCGAAAAAGGTGTGGTAAAAATCCAGGCTGACGCTGGCCTTACGTCCCCAAAAGCCAAACTCCTGTACGATGGACGCCCCGGCATTCCAAGAAACCTCCGGTTTGATGATGCTGTCGAGTACCCATTCCCGCGAAGTCGCCAGCAGGGAAATGTTGTCGATGATCATGTTCGACACCCGGAAACCTTTTCCGCCGGTAAAACGAAAATCAAGCTTTTCGGTCAGGCTGAGTTTTACGTGCAAACGCGGTGAAAACTGGAAACCGTAGAGCGAATGATAATCTTCACGTACTCCCGCAATGTAGGTAAAACGCGTACCGGTGTAGGTATATTCGGCAAAAATTCCCGGCACATATTCGATGCGCGGCAGGTAAATACTGTCGAGCCGCTGGTTGATGTCGGCATAAACGAAGCTGGCCCCCGTCCGGATTTTATGGTTGGTGTTCCCGATGATGCCGTCGTAAATCGCATTCACATAAGCGCGTTTCTCGTCGCCGGTAAACTGGCGGTTTCCGAAGCGTGCACTGCTTTCCTGGTATTTCAGGTTGTACACCACACCGATGGACTGGTAGGGTTTTTTGGGGAAAAGGAAGCCGGTTTTGGCAAAGGCGTCAATGTGCTTGTTTTCCACGAAAACACCGTATAGTGAATCTTTGCGTTGGGTGTAATACCCCGTCTGTCCGCCGATTTTTTGTTCGTAATAGCTGTTCACACCGAATTGCGCTTCCATGCGCTTGCCGTCATAACGCCAGCGGTTGAGCAGGGAAACATTGCGGCTCAGCGGAATATCACGAAAGCTGTCTTTGTTTACGTCTACTTCGCCGAACATACCGGCAGCATGTCCAAAAACGGCACTTCTCCATTTTTCGTTCAGCTTACCGCCACCATGCATATTGATTTCGGCACGCCCAAAGCGGTTACCGTACATATTGAAGTAAAAGCGCTCGATGTTTTCGGGTTTTTTCAACTCGAGGTTGATCAGTCCCGCCATCGATTCGTAGCCGTTTACTACGTTCCCTGTTCCCTTTGTGATCTGGATGGATTCGACCCAGGTTCCGGGAATGGAATTCAAGCCGAAAGCGCTCTCAAGCCCGCGCAGGTAAGGAATGTTTTCCATCTGGATTTGCGTGTAAACCCCGTCCAGTCCCATCATCTGGATTTTTTTGGCGCCCGAAACGGCATCCGTCATGTTGACGTCCACGGAAGCATTCGTTTCAAACGATTCCGAAAGGTTACAGCAGGCCGCTTTGCGCAGCTCTCCCTCCCCGATGTGTTCAACATGCAAAACTTTGAGCTTGGAAATGGAATGAGTTTCCCGGCGGGCGATGGCTACGACTTCGGGCAGCAACTTATCGGAATAGAGGTTGATCTCCACCAGGGCGAAGCGTTCTTTTTTGGTCACTACCATCGTGTCGTTGGTGTAACCCATCGCTGAAATCACCAGGGTATCCGGTAATTCTTTACCGAGGGTGATCTCAAACATGCCTTCGGCATCGGTCACCACCCCGTTTTTTGTTTTTAATGATTTGATTTTTGCTCCTACGAGTGTTTCTTTGGTATTCTCCCCGCGTCCGTAGATCACCCCTTTCATTTGGGCGTGGACCGGGTTGAAAAACAGCAGGAGCAAAAAGCCTGCATAATATTTCATCTTGATTTGATTTTGGATTAAACCTTGTTTTATGGAATATAAGTATCCCATCGCTGTAGGTTACAGCTCAACACTGGTAATCCTAAATCCTGAAAACCTGGGGGGCGATAAGAATTTCCCTGCCGGAAGACTTTCCGGGCGGAGGCGGTGCCTCGTAGGCTATCTGCTCTTCTTTAACGAAGACTTCCGGGAAAATTTCAGGGAATAATAAAAAGGCATTGATGTGCTTCGGCTGCAGCTTGAGCTTCAGAATCTTGTCGGCGTTTTCCGTACTGATTTTATAGTAGGAAACAGACTCCTGGCAGCATTTTTTGGAGTTGATCCCGTTTTTTTCAACCGGGGCCGTAGTTTCATGGCAGCAGCTTTCTTGTTCTACCGGGGGGGTGCAACTTTCCTCTACCGGTTGAAAATAACTGACCTCTAATCCATCAATGGAGCATAAATGTGCAAATACGCTTACGCCAACCGATCCGCAGAAAATCAGGGAAACGAGGGTCAGAACAAGTATTTTTTGCAACTTTTTCACTCTGCGAAAGTACTTCTTTTCAGGATATTAACGAAACCCATTTTGAAATATTGTTGGATTCTTATTCGATCAGGCGGAGTTTTTCCTTCGGGATCCAGAATTCCTGTCCCTGTTCTAAGGACACGGCCACCCGTTCTTTGATTTCAATCACTTTGAGCCGCTCTCCTGCCTTAAGTTTCATTTCCTGGACGGCATTCCCTTTTTCGGAAAGATAGACCGCATCCGTTGGTTCGTCTACAATGGCGTGAGTAACACTGTCTGCAAAATGTTCCCGCTGGTATAAAATATAGCAGCTGAAACCCCAGATCAGGAGGCTCAAAACAACGAGGCCCAGCAGCAGTTTCTTTCGGCCGGAAGAAAAATAAACGAACAAGAGCATCCCGCTCAATACGCTTAAGCCCAGCAAAACCAAAGACCAGGTCCCGCTGTTGAAACGGAATAATTTCAGTTGGAAATAACTCACCGGGGGGGTCCAGGCAGACATCAGGCCGGCCTTTTGGTAAGATTTGTCCAGCAAAAGCTTCACGTCGTCCAGTGAGGGATCCAAGTTAAAGGCTTTTTCATAATTCCAGATCGCGTCCACGTATTTTTCCTGCTGGAAAAAGCAATTTCCAAGATTGAAATAAGCATGGGCGTCTTCGCTGTTGCTGATTAAATGCTGTTCAAACAGGTTTTGGGATTTTTTCCAGTTTTTTTCACCGTAGGCTTTTACCGCCTCTTCAAACTGGCTGGCATGCAGCTGGCTTCCTGCCAGGAAAAGAAGCAGGGCCGCAAGGGTATATCTCAGGGATTTAAGCATGGTGCTTCCGGATAAGAGCGGCTGTTTCTTCGGCCAGGCCTTTGAAATGGGTTTCGCTGGCATGGAATGAAAAACGGGCTTCCTCACATTGATCAAGGATATTTTTCAGTCCCTCGCGGTAGCCTGGATCCAGCTGGTGTTCTTCCAGGACCCGGAGGGTTTCCGCTTTGGAAAAATGGTGTTCCGGATCGCGGCTCAATACATTCCCGAGGGATTTGATCTTGTTTTCAAGCTGCTGGTACGCTTTTCCGGGTTGTTCCGGATCGTAGCTTACGGACGAAAGCTGTTCCAGGATCGCATTCAGGGACTTTTTGACCTGTACCTTGTCCTGCAGGACTACGCCGATATCCTTGCGTCGCACCCAGAACAAACCACCGATAAACCCGATAAAGAGCGGGCTGAACACACCCGGCCAAAACCAAAGGGAATCACTCAGCGAAGAAGATTCTTTGGCCGGTCCCATCATCAGGGGAATATTTTCGCCGGATTTTGGCTGCTGATCAGCTACCGGGGCGGAAATCGTCGGGTGAAAATTCGGGTTGCTCTTAATTTCCAGCTCAATGCGTTCTTTTTTAACCTGTACGTATTTTTTCAGGCTGGGGTCGAAATACGCGATGGATACCGGCGGCAGGGATTTCACCTGGTCGGTGTTGAACTGCAGATGATAAGTATAGCTCACCTTTCCTTCCGCGCCGTTCAGTCCGTAAAGGATTTCTTCCTTCACTTCCGGATCGCCGTAAATAATGACGCCTTTCGGGAGAACGAGCTTCGGTTTGTTGATGTTTTGCAGGTTTCCTACCCCGCTGATGGTAACAACCAGCTCAGCCACGTCACCTTCCTTGATTTTGGTTTTTGCCATCGCATAATCGAGGTCAAATTTCCCGACAGCGCCAATGAAATCTTTCGGGGCACCGGGTGGAAGCGGCAATACTTCAATGGATGCGCTGTTTGAAGTAAAGTTAATCCGGTCGGAAAACATTCCGCCGTCGTCATACATCAATGACATTTCGAAAGGCTTGACACGGATCTTGCCGGTCGTATTCGGGAAAACAAGCTGCTTTCCGTAAGTAAAGGTGAGGTAATTGATCCCTTTCAGGTTTTCCCGCGTCAGTAATAAGCGCTGGGATTTTTCAAGCTCCTGCACCTCGGCACCGCCCTCCAGCTCAAAATTCTGGTAGGCTTCAAGCATATTGATACTGATGCGGGCATATACTTTGGCTTCCAGCACCACGGCTTCGCCTTCGTAAATTTTGTTTTTTGATTTCTGGATGATCCCAAAAACCGGCTGCTTGCAGTTTTTCCGGCTGATATCTTCGTCGCTGGCCTGCTGTTTTTCGACCTTAACGGTCATTTTATTCGATTTGTAAACGGCTTTTTTATTCCGCACAAAAGCTTGCAGCGTATAGCTCCCGTTTTCTTTAAATGCCCCATTTTGCGAGAAATAATAGATCGTTGTGATGCTTCCGGTATTGTAATCCATCACTTGTTCCATCCCGTTCGAATTCCCGTATCCCGGGATAAATTCCGGTGGAAAATCAATCTCAACAGTCCCTTCGATATTGGATTTAACGGTAAAGGTAATCAGGTCACCGGCCTGCACACTTTTGGAATCAGCGCTCAAACTAACGCTGGGTTTCTGTGCGCAGGTAAAAAATCCGACCATTGTCGACAATATGAAGCATATATAACGCATTACCAATCTTTTCCTGATGTATTCCTGGAGGATTTTCCTTTATTTCCGTCTAATTTCTTTTTGGTTTCCATCTCTTTTTTTACGAGATCGTCCAGCATGCGTTCCGTTTTTTTGTCGGAAAGCTGTGATTTGGCTTGTTGCTGCCGGTTTTGCTGCGACTGGTTTTGTTGCTGCTGCTGTTGATTTTGATTCTGCTGACTTTGGTTTTTCTGGTTCTGTTGTTGGTTCTGCTGGTTTTGATTTTGGCGCTGTTGGTTTTTATCCTGTTGCTGCTGATTTTTTTCGCTTGCTTTCTGCTTTTTCATCGCCTCACTCAGGTTGTAGCGTGTTTCCTCATCTTTTGGATTATGGCGCAGGGATTCTTTATACGCTTCAATGGCCTCGTCGTATTTTTTCTGCTTTAATTTGGCATTGCCAAGATTATGATAGGTTTTGGCTTTTTGGCTGGCATTTCCTTTTTTTGAACCGCTCTGGTTGTAGATTTTTTCGGCTTTGTCAAATTCATTGGCCTTATAAGAACTCTGCGCCAGCTCATCGGACAGGTCTACGTCTTTCGGGGCCTGTTTCTGAGCGGAACGATATTTCTTTACCGATTCCGTATACTTCCCTTCCTTATATAATTTACGCGCGTCGTTCAGGTCTTTTTTCCAATCCTGGGAAAGACCAACAGTCGTAGTAAACAAGAGACCAGATGCCAGAAATACGAGTTTCATCTTGGGCAAAAATAAAGTTAATTTTAAATGGAGGTGGTTAAAATCTGTTAATTGATGCTTTTGCTCACTTTTTTTAACACTGCATACTGGAAAAATATTTTCAGAAAAATTTGCAGGTTTGAAATTTATGTTTACTTTTGATTAAAAATTAATCATGACGAAGGTAAAAATTTAATCACAAATGAAACATTTAAAAGTAGGCGATCCCATTCCGGAATTCCGGGCCAAAGACCAGGACGGCAATTCATTTTCATCTGCCCGCATGAAAACCAAAAAATGGGTGCTTTACTTTTATCCGAAGGATTTGACGCCCGGCTGCACCAACCAGGCCTGCAACCTCCGGGATAATTTTGACCTGCTACTGAATAAAGGGATCCGTGTTGCAGGTGTCAGCATGGATACCGAAAAACTCCACCAACGCTTCATTGGCAAACATGACCTACCTTTTACACTCCTTTCCGATACCGAACGGAAAGTCATCGATGCCTTTGGAGTCTGGGGAGAGAAAAAATTCATGGGGAAAATTTACGACGGGATCCACCGCACGACTTTCCTGATTAAACGCGGGATCATCGTGGGGATTATCGAACGCCCGAAAACCAAAGACCATTCCGCTGAAATTTTGGAGATTTTCAGTAAAAATTAATGCCCTATTTAAAAAGGCCACAAAGACACGAAGACGCTATGTTACACGAAGGAAAAATAACTTATTTGAACGCAGAGGAAGAGTCTATCGGAAAAGCAATTGTTCATGCTGCCTTCCAGGTCCACAATACACTTGGGCCCGGATTATTGGAAAAAGTGTATGAGGCCTGTTTTTGCCATGTCCTGAGCACAGAAGGTTTTGATGTTAAGCGTCAGCAAACAGTCCCTATTGTTTTTGATAAGTTGGTTTTCGACGAGGGTCTGAAACTTGATGTTTTAATCAACGATAAAGTCATTTGTGAATTGAAAGCTGTCGATCAGGTCAACCCGGTTTGGGAAGCTCAGCTTTTGAGCCATTTAAGATTAAGCAATAAACGATTGGGATACCTGATCAATTTCAATGTCCCTTCAATTAAAAACGGAATCAAAAGAAGAATAATATAAAGCCTTCGTGCCCACCTTGTCTCTCCGTGACTTAGTGGCAAAAAGAAAGAAAAAAGAAATAATTTTTAACCACGTAAATACTTTACGTTCTCCCCATCATAACTTTGTAACATCAAACGGTAGCAAACAAGCCTAAGCTACTTTACTAACATAAAAACAAAACGATATGTCAACAAAAGAAGTAAACGCAGAAAAACTAAAAGCCCTCCAACTGACGATGGAGAAATTAGACAAAACTTACGGGAAAGGAACCGTGATGAAACTGGGCGACAATGCCATTGAAGAAATGGAAGTCATCCCAAGCGGTTCCGTAACACTCGACCTCGCCCTCGGAGTTGGCGGCTCTCCGAAAGGCAGGATTATAGAAATTTACGGCCCGGAGTCCTCCGGTAAAACCACCCTCGCCATCCACGCTATCGCTGAAGTACAAAAACAAGGCGGCATCGCCGCTATTGTTGACGCCGAGCACGCATTCGACCAATTCTATGCTCAAAAACTAGGGGTCGATGTGGAAAACCTGCTCATCTCCCAACCGGATAATGGCGAGCAAGCGCTGGAAATCGCAGACAACCTGATCCGTTCCGGCGCAATTGATTTGCTGGTGATCGACTCCGTGGCCGCCCTTACTCCAAAAGCCGAAATCGAAGGTGAAATGGGAGATTCCCAGATGGGACTCCAGGCACGACTGATGTCCAAAGCCCTCCGCAAACTCACCGGCTCGATTTCCAAAGCCAAGTGCTGCTGTATTTTCATTAACCAGCTGCGCGACAAAATCGGTGTTATGTTCGGTAACCCCGAAACAACCACCGGCGGTAACGCACTCAAGTTTTATGCTTCCGTGCGTATTGACATCCGCAGAGCTTCCCAGATCAAAGAAGGAGAAGACGTCCTGGGGAACCGCGTCAAGGTGAAAGTGGTTAAAAACAAAGTGGCCCCACCTTTCCGCCGGGCCGAATTCGACATCATGTATGGCGAAGGTATTTCCAAAGTCGGTGAAATCATCGACCTTGGGGTGGAGCTCAACATCATCAAGAAAAGCGGCTCCTGGTTCTCCTACGGGGACACCAAGCTCGGCCAGGGACGCGATGCAGTGAAGTCACTCATTGCCGATAACCCGGAATTGACAGACGAATTAGAACAACGAATTAAAGACGCTCTTGTTAAAGTCGATGTAAACGCATTGATAGCCCAAGACTAACTACATATCGTTTGAAAAGCAGGGCCCGGTTTCTACCCCGGGCTTTGCTTTTTTGTTAAAAAGCCTTAAATCAGCGGAAAAGCTGCGATTTTAAGGCTTTTTTCGTATCTTTGTGCTGCAAATTCGGGCCTCTGAGAAGATATAGGGCGCTTCTTTACGACCATCGCTATGTCTAAAACCAAAAAGAAAAAACAGTACAGCACGCTGGTTATTGTTAATAAAAACAATCCCAACACCAAAAGCTATACCGTTCCAACCAAGCATATTTCCCGCTTGAAGTATTACCTCACGGGCATCAGTCTGCTCTTTATCGGCGTGATCGCTACGCTGGTTATCTTTATCAAAAAATACAACCAGAACATTGCTGCCGAGCAGGAGCTGCAACGCTTCAAAACAGAAGTCGCAGGCCCGCTTGCAACTGATACAGTTGTAGCCAACGCCTACATCAAGCGGATTGATTCCAAACTTTCCATCATCAAAAAATACCTGAAGCAGCGCGGTGTAAAGCCGGTTAAACTGAATGCCGGCGGCAATAACAAAAACCCTAATATTTCGGCTATTAATACCTACCGGTATTATAACATTTACCTCAAGAGCCTGATCAAAAACCTGAAATACATGCCCCAACCATACCAATTCCAGGTTTGGCTACCGCTCCAACCCTTTTCATGGCCGGGGCAGCGAATTTCACTCCGGGATAGACATTGAAGGGGATACCGGCGACAATGTACAGGCAACAGCCAACGGCAACGTGTTTTACGCCGGCTGGTACCAGGGGTATGGAAACTGTGTGCGGGTGAAACATGAACACGGCTACGAAACGCTCTATGGACACCTTTCACGGATTACAGTAAAAAACGGGCAAAAAATTTCCGCCGGCGAAGAAATCGGTAAGCTCGGCTCCACCGGGCGCTCAACAGGTCCGCACCTGCATTACGAAGTGCGTTACCTCGGCCAGCCCATCAACCCCGAACGCTTTTTGGAGTTATAAGCATTTTTTCTATTTTTATACAAATTTTGAACTATGGCAATGTTTGGCAAAAAACAAAAAGACCTGATGGACAGTCACATCGCGACCATCATTAGCGAAGGCTGCATTATTGATGGAAATATCACTTCCAGTAATTCTATCAAAATCGATGGGATCATCAACGGAAATGTGGAAGCCAAACAAGGCGTGATCCTGGGTGATACCGGCCGGATCCTGGGTCATGTTCATGCGGCAGAAGCGGTTGTTTTTGGCCAGATCCAGGGCGACATCGTCAGCCACAAGCTTGAAATCCGTTCCAGCGGAAGGATTTACGGCGACATCAAGACAGATAGTATTGAAATGGAATTCGGCGCAGTATACAATGGGAAAGTCACCATGGACAGCCCGGCTCAGAAAACCAGCACCAAAGCCAACAGCCTCGAAGGCGTTAACTGATTTCGTCTTCCGGGTTCAGGTATTTCCCGTCCAGTTGTTTTTTGGCTTTCGCACCCATCTTCACCAGTTTTTCAGTTGAAGTAACCAGGTTCCCCGGTCCAAGGGTTAATTTTTTCATCGCTTCGTCGTAGGCATTGGCAGCATCCTTCTGCTTTTTTCCGACACTTTCCAGATCCTGGATAAAGCCAACAAATTTATCGTAAAGCTTCCCGGCCTGATCGGCAATATCCATCGCGTGGCGTGTTTGCCGCTCCTGTTTCCAGATACTTTCTACAGTTTTCAGGGTTGCCAGTAAGGTCGACGGGGTGACCAAAACAATTTTCTTTTCCCAGGCAAACTGGTAAAGTCCGGGCTCTTCCTTCATCGCCCAGGCAAAAGACGATTCCAGCGGAATGAACATCAAAACAAATTCCGGTGTGTCCAGGCCTTTCAGGTGAATGTAGTTTTTCTCGCTCAGCTGGCGGATGTGGTTTTTCAGGGAAACGATATGGGCATTCAGCTGCACTTTTTGTTCCTGTTCATCCTCTGCATTAATCGAACGCTCAAAAGCCACCAGCGAAACCTTCGCGTCAATGATGATGTGCTTATTTTCAGGCAGGTTAATGATGACGTCCGGACGCTGGCTGCGTTCACTTTCATCCCGGAAATGCGATTGCGTCGAATATTCGCGCCCTTTTTCCAAACCGCTCATTTCGAGGATGCGTTCCAGGGCCAGCTCTCCCCAGTCACCCTGCGTCTTTTGATTGCCCCGCAAGGCATCGGCCAGGTTCTGCGCGGTGTTGTTCATCCGGGCGTGCTGCTCCGTCAAACCTCGGATCACCGTTTCCATATTCACATGGCGTTCTAGTCCTTTCTGGTTGCTTTCACGCACTTCTTTTTCAAAGCTGTTGAGTTTTTCTTTAAATGGCGCCAGGAACTGCTCCAGCTGCTGCTGGTTTTCCGTACGGAGTACCTGCGTTCCCCTAGCCATAATTTCTTTGGTCATCAGCTCC
>CBINGV010000017.1:0-21939 GCA_966250255.1 uncultured Flavobacteriales bacterium
CTCCTGCACGGGAAGCGTGGTATAATTTTTCGATCAGCGGGGCATCCACCAGGTTGTTCACCTTGATCTGGATCAGGCCTTTCCGGCCGGCCTTGGCCAGGAGTATTTCCTGCTGGATAAGGGCATAGAGTTTACGGCGGCTGTTGAAAGGAGAAACCATCAAATGTTTGTAAATCCCCCGTTCCAGGGCGTTTTCAAGCAAACGAAACACTTTTTTGACTTCGTGCCCAAGGGTTTCACGGGCGGTCAGCAAACCCAGGTCGGAATAAACACGGGCCGTTTTTTCATGAAAATTACCCGTTCCGATGTAGCTGATATGCTGTTCCTGGTTTTTGTGGACCCGGTGGATCTGGAATAATTTGGAATGCACCTTGAGGTCATTGAAGCCGTAAATCACTTTTGCACCATGCTCTTTGAGGCGTTCCGCCCAGGTAATGTTGTTTTCTTCATCAAAACGGGCCTGCAGCTCAAAAAATACAACAACCTCTTTTCCATTGCTTACGGCATTCATCAGGGCATTGAGAATCCGGGAGTCCTTTGCAACCCGGTACACGTTAATTTTGATGGAAAGCACCCAAGGGTCGATCGCCGCTTCGCGCAATACGTCAACCACATAATCAAAGCTCTGGTAAGGAAAATGAAGCATCACATCTTTTTCCAGGATGGTTTTGATCAGGCTGCCTTTGTGATCCAGGTCAGGATGTGTCAGCGGCTGCAGCTCCGGGTAAACGAGCTCAGGCTTACCAAAATCCGGGAAACGACTGAAATCCTTGAAATTGTGGTAACGCCCGCCGGGGATAGCGTTTCCGCCCACCGTCAGGTTCAGCGCCTTAATCAGGAAATGCTGCAGATCGATCGGCATCAGCTGGTCGTAAACGAAACGCACCGGGTCGCCTTTCTTCCGGTTTTTGAGGCTTTTTTCAATCTTTTCGATGAAGGAAACCGACAAATCGTCGTCCAGGTCCAGCTCGGCATCCCGTGTAAATTTGAAGGTGTAGGCCTCGATTTGCTTGTATTCAAAAATCGAAAAAATCGAATCCAGGTTGAGGCGGATGATGTCGTCAATCAGGATAAAATACTGCTTTTTGTCCCGGCCGCTGCTTTTGAAATGGTAAAAACGCGGGTAATGCGGTGGAATCTCAACCAGGGCGTAAAGCGCTTTTTTCCCGGTGTGGATCTTCACTGCCAGGTAAATACTTTTTTCCCGCAGCTTCGGGAGCGTGTGGTTTTTGAGGATGATCGGCACAATAACATGCTTGAGATCACTGTGGAAATAATCGTGCAGCTCTTCACGCTTGCTGTCAATGAGATTGTCTTCCCGGAGCTGGTAAACGCCCTTTTTTTCGAGTTCACCGATCAGCTTTTCATAACACAGCTCAAAATGAATCTGCTGCTTGATGACCTTTTTCCGGATCTCCTCCAGCAGTTTTTCGGCATTCCCGTCAAATCCTTCGATTTTGTAAGTGTTCGATTTCGTTTTTTTCAGGGCCAGCATCCGGCGCACGGTCGAAACACGCACCCGGAAAAATTCGTCCATGTTGTTGGAATAAATCCCCAGGAAACGAAAACGCTCGATCAAAGGAACATCCGGGTTTTCAGCTTCCTGCAAGACCCGTTCATTGAAACTCAGCCAACTTAATTCCCTATTGATCATACTTTCTTCCAAAGATGCGATTATTTAAAGATAAAACCAAATATTAAGCCGGGATTTTGCATGTTTCCCGCAAAGAAAGTCAATCCATGCGGGATGCTATGTTAAAACAAGATGAACTTTATATTAAATCTGTTTGTTTGAACAAATTGGCACCCGCTTTGTATCACACAAAAAACACATGATGCAAACAATTATATACCTGATGATGATCCTGATGTTTCCTTTTACCTTCCTGGGCCAGCACTCCCCCGAATTAAAAATCACCGGCACAAAACAAAGCTGGGCCGGTGGGATTTGCTGCCGGACCGGAACGAATTACACCCTGCAGCTGAGCGCCCCGGGAATTGACCCCGCACAAATTCAAATCGAAGGCATTGCCATCGACGGCAGCTGCCTGGCTTCGGGCTGGCAAAGCACCACCGGCATGCAGGGACTGAACCTGATTTTCGGCACCAGCCAGGACCAATATGAACGGATATTCAACCCGGAGCCTCCCCACAAAGACCACAAATGTCCGCCCGGCAACAGCATCCGCCTGAAGCTGAATGGTGAAAGCCTCGAAATCCCGATTGGCGAACTGAAAGAGCTTCCGCCCGTCGCTTATCCGTGAATGGTAAGAATCCAATGCATTGCGTATTTTTAAAACAACCTTTTCCATTTCATTTCGTTATTAAAATGTAAATTTGAAAAATGCGCAAAAAACTACTGATCTTAGGAATACTGATTTTTTCATGTTCATTCTTTGGCAGCACCCAGGTAGTGATTAATGAATATTCCTGTTCCAATATCAACGGGCCGGTGAATGCCTTCGGCGACCGCGAGGACTGGGTGGAGCTCTACAACCCTTCGGCGAGCCCGGTTGACCTGACCGGTTTTCACTTGTCGGACAAGCCTTCCAACCCGCTCAAATGGCAGATCCCTTCGGGGACAGTGCCGGCGAACGGTTACCTCCTGGTACATTGCTCGGGTAAAAATACGGTCCAAAGCGGCGAATTGCACCCAAATTTCAAACTGACACAAACCGAAAAGGAATGGATTATCCTTTCCACCAATACCGGCACAATCGTCGACTCCCTGAAAATCATTCACTTTACGAAACAGGATCATTCAGTTGGCCGCGAAACCAACGGTTCCTCCACCTGGAAACTGTTCACCGCACCAACCCCCAATGCTCCCAATGCCGGAGCCGTTAATTTTTACACCCCGACCCCGGTTTTCTCCTTAAACCCGGGCTTTTATAACGGTGCACAAACCGTTAGCATTACTTGCGCCGATGCCTCTGCTATTATCCGTTACACCCTGGATGGCTCCAGCCCCGGGGCAGCCTCGCCTACCTATACCGGCCCGATCAACATCGCCACAACAACCGTTCTGCGGGCCGTTGCCTTCTCGGCGGAATTGCCGAGTTTTAACCAGTCTTCCACTTTTTTTATCGATGTGGACCATACTTTGCCCGTGATTTCAATTGCCGATGAAGAAGTTGCCCAGCTGATCGAAATGGGCGACAACGGGATCGAACCGCAGGGTTTCCTCGAATTTTTTGACGAAAACAACAGCTTTATTGCCAAAGGAGAAGGCGAATTCAACAAACACGGGAACGACTCCTGGGCTTACGATCAGCGCGGTTTCGACTTCATTATGCGCGACCAGTTCGGTTACAACGACGACATCGAACACCAGATTTTCCCGGAGAAAAGCCGGGATGAATTCCAGAAAATCATGATCAAGGCAGCGGCAAACGACAATTATCCCGCTGAGCAAGGCGCCCATATCCGCGACTCCTATGTGCATACGCTTTCGCAAAAGGCCGATCTCAAGATGGATGAACGCACCTGGAAACCTTGCATTCTCTACCTGAACGGACGTTACTGGGGCGTGTACGACATCCGGGAAAAAGTCGACGACTCCGATTTCACGGAATATTATTACGATCAGAACGAAGATAACCTGTATTTCCTCAAAACCTGGGGCGGAACCTGGGAAGAATACGGTGCCCCGGATGCGCAGCCGAGCTGGGATGCTTTGCTGAATTTCATCCAGACAAACAACATGGGCAACGCGGCCAATTTCCATTATGTAGACAGCCTCTACAACTGGCAGTCGCTCGTGGATTATTTTGTGATGAATTCAGTCACTGTCTGTATGGACTGGCTGAACTACAACACGGCCTGGTGGCGGGGCCTCGACCCGCAAGGCGATAAAAAGAAATGGCGTTACGCACTCTGGGACATGGACGCTACTTTTGGCCACTATGTGAATTACACCGGGGTCCCGGATGAAAGCGCCAATGCTAATCCATGCAACGCGGAAAATCTAAGTGATCCCGGAGGTCAGGGACACACCGCGATTTTGACCAAACTGATGAATGAAAACCCGGTGGTGGAACAATATTACATCAACCGCTACGCAGATTTGCTCAATACGCACCTTTCCTGCGATTACATGATCTACCTGCTCGACAGCATGATCAATGTGATTGAGCCGGAAATGAACGGCCAGATTACCCGCTGGGGAGGATCATATGCCGGCTGGCAGGCGGAAGTGCAGGAATTGCGTGATTTCATCAATGCCCGCTGCGTAGCCCTCAATACAGGCATGGTGGATTGCTACAACCTGACAGGCCCTTACCAGTTTGAGGTGGATGTTTTCCCGGTTAATGCCGGAACCGTCCAGGTCAATTCGATCAATGTGCCGGCTTACCCGTGGACAGCATCCTATTTCGGGGGCATTGAAAACCTACTGTATGCCACGGCAAACACCGGCTACGTATTTGATCACTGGGAATTTACCTCCGGAACGCTCTCAGCTAACCCGATGCAGGACACCAATGGCATCCAGATCACCGGGAATACAGTAGTTACTGCGGTTTTTGTGCCGGATATCAACCCGGATTCCGATGGAGATGGCATTTACGATGTGAACGAAGCCGGTTTCGGAACCGATCCGCATGATTTTGATACTGACAACGACGGGCTCTCTGACGGCGTGGAAGTAGGCAACGGAAGCGATCCGCTGGATATCTGCGATCCGAACATGAGCTTTCCTTCCTGTGACCCGGACGGCGATGGCCTCACCAATGGCGTGGAGCAAGCGATCGGGACAAACCCCGGCAACCCGGATTCGGACCTCGACGGAATTAACGACGGACAGGAAAATACAGGCGGATCCGACCCGCTGGATGCCTGCAGCCCGAATATCAATGCCGCCCTCTGTGATGCAGACGGCGATGGCTTGCTTTCGAGCGCTGAAAATACGCTCGGGACCAACCCGATGAACCCGGATACGGACGGCGACGGCCTTTCGGACGGAACGGAAGTCACCAACGGAACGAACGGGCTCGACATCTGCGATCCTTTGCAGCAAGCGCCTTCCTGTGACCCGGATCACGATGGTCTGAACAACGGACTGGAAGCCCAGCACGGCACGGATCCGAACAATTCAGATACCGACGGCGACTTTATCTCCGACGCAAGCGAGGTCAACAACGGAAGCAACCCGCTCGATCCATGCAACCCGATTTCATCCAGCATCGGCTGCCTTGATTCCATCAGCGGCGATCACGGTGTGAATATTCCTTCGGGTTTTTCTCCGGACGGCGACTTCGTGAACGATTACATCCGCCCGATTGTCGGTTCCGACGTGTCTAAATTTACGCTTTACATTTACGACCGCTGGGGCAACAAAATCTTCGAAACCTCCGATCCGGTAGGTGTTTGGGATGGTACGCACAACGGTCTGAAACTGAACGAAGGGGTTTATGCCTATATGGTGGAAATCTACTATTTCGATGCCGATAAGGAAATGAAGTCGGGCAATATCACTTTAATCCGCAAGTAATGAAACGCGTTGCAGCTTTTTTCCTCTTCAGCCTGCTGGCAAAAGGTATATCGGCGCAGGATTTTCATTTTTCGCAGATCTCGGAGACACCCATTCTCATTAACCCGGCGGCTACCGGCCTGTTCAACGGCTGGGAACGCTTTCATGTGAACCACCGCAACCAATGGCTCGGCGCGAACACGCAGTTCATGACGACTTCTTTTGCAGCCGATGCCAATTTCTTCAAAAGCCGCATGCAGGACAACGCGCATTTTGGTGCAGGCCTGTTTTTTGCAAACGACATTGGCGGTGATTCCAAATTCGGGGTCCAATCGACGGCTGTTTCACTCAGCGGAATTTTGCCGGTTTCGGGCAAGGAACATACCCTTTCTGCCGGGATCCAGGCCGGGTTTATGACCCGCAAAGCCGATCTGAGCCATCTGAATTACGAAAGTCAGTGGACGGGGACGCAATTTGACCAAACCATTCCGAGCGGCGAGCCGGGCGTGATCAATACCTTTCGTCATTTTGACGCTTCAGCCGGTTTGATTTACCAGTACAATGGGAGTCAGAACCGCTTTACGCGCAACGACGAGCAGGTTTTCCGCGTCGGTGTCAGCGTGTACCATGCCAACAAACCGCGCCTGGAATACACCTCTTATTTGCTGAGCAACCTCTACCGGAAATTTGTTTTTCATGCTTCTTTTACCAATGATATTCCCGGTTCTTACTGGTCTTACGACCTGAGCGCCGTTCAATTCATCCAGGGACCGCATTACGAAACCATTTTGGGAGGAACCCTCAAAAACCGCCTGCAAAACGGGACCAAAGTAACGGGTTATTACGAAGATGCCTTCTTTGGTTTCGGTTTGTATGCCCGGATCAAAGACGCGATCATTCCGCGGGTATTTTACCAGTTTTCGGGCTTCCGCATCGGGGTCTCCTATGATGTAACGATTTCCAAATTACGCCAGGCCCACAAAGGCGGATCGCTTGAGTTTTCCCTGGTGTATGCCAACCTGAACACGGCGGTTTTCAAGCGCAGCGGAAGGTAATCTTCTTCCGTTTTTTGCCACAAAGACACAGAGACGCTAAGGTACACGAAGTATTTTTTGGACGCAGAGTTTGCAGAGTTCACGCAAAAGCCAAAAGTAAATCTTACGATGTTGTCTAATGAATGAAGAAATAGAAAATTCAAAAACTGCGTCATTTGCTGCCTTTACTTTGCGTTCTCTGCGTGACCATTCGTAGACTTTTCGTCCAAAAATAGTCAGAGCATCTCCAGCAATTGGGAAAGATTATAGATAATCTCAAAAGCTTTGCTGCGTCTTTTCCGGTAAGGGTCAAAAAGCACGGTTTCCATCCCGACCTGGTTGGCGCCGAGGATATCCACCTCGAGGTCGTCACCGATCATCATGCTCTCTTCCGCTTTGGCGTTCGCCAGCTCAAGGGCGTGGATGAAAATACGTTTGTCCGGTTTATTGAACCCAATGTGCTCCGAGCAAACGATCACATCAAAAAAAGGCCGGATCCCGGATTCCTGGAGCTTGATGTATTGCACTTCTTCGAAACCGTTCGTGATGATATGAAGCACATAGCCCCGTTTTTTGAGCTCCGTCAGGGTTTCTGCTGCCCCGGGGAACAAAAGCGTCTGGCGCGGCGATAAATCGATATAGGCATCACTGATCAGCTTGGCCAGTTCTTCATCAAACACCTGGTGCTGCTGCAAGGTTTTTAGAAAACGGGTATCCCGGAGCTGTTCTTTCGTGATTTTGTTTTTACCATATTTCCGCCAGAGCTCGGCATTGATTTTCAGGTAAGTGGTATGAAAGCTTTCGAAATGGTGAAAATGCGTATGCAGTTTATATTCATGGAAAATATGCTGCAGGGCTTGCCGGGAATTGGCATCGAAATCCCAAAGCGTCCGGTCGAGGTCGAAAAACAGGTGTTTGATCCGCAGCATTTAAAACAGGGAATGCCCGAAATACGCCAGGCCCGTGGTGATGAAACCATTCATAAACATGCCTGCTACCACCAGGAAAAAGGTGCGTTTTTCTTTCCCATAAAATTTGGCGGTGATGATTGAGCCGATGGGCACGGACAAAAAAAGCGGGGCAAAAAGCGAAATGCCGTAAATCCCGAAACGGCGCTTGATGCGCACGATGAATTTGTTTGTTTTGGTGAACGTCTTGCGTTTTTTCAATTCCGTTCCGTTAACCCGGGCTTCTTCTTCGAGGCGTTTGCGCTTGAGTTTGGCCCGTTTCATGAAGAATTCGCTGGCATAATAGAAAACAGCTGCACTAAAAATAGCCCCTCCCACACAGGAAATATAGGTTTCGATGAAGCTCAGCCCGGCAAGCGGCCCCCCAAAAGGTGTAAAGAGGAACTTAATCGTCGAAAGCAGGAAAAAGGTAGTATACAGTCCGAAATCCATTTTAAGTAAATTATGAATGTTGAATGATAAGTGATGAATGCTATTAGCTAACGTACATTCTCCCTGGTTATTTCAATTACAGTTTTTCGCCGTAGGCCAGGTCGCCGGCGTCCCCGAGCCCCGGTACGATATACGACTGGGCGGTCAGTTCCTTATCGATGGCACCGACTACGATTTTAACCGTATCAGGCAGGCTTTTGCGTACAAAATCAATGGCTTCCGGGGCGGCGATGGCGGCAGCGATGAACACCTGGCTCGGGTTCCCCTGTTTCAGCAAAGCCTTGTAAACCAAAACCATCGAACTCCCGGTGGCCAGCATCGGATCGGTAATGATCAGCGTTTTGTTGTCGATACCCGGCGCCGCCATGTATTCCACATGCACGTCGAAATCTTCCGCTGTGGTATGCTTGCGGTAAGCCGAAACGAAAGCGTTGCCTGCGCGGTCGAAATAATTCAGGAAACCCTGGTGCATCGGCAAACCGGCACGCAGGATCGTGGCAATCACCGGCTGATCTTCCAGTTTCGCAACAGTCGTTTGACCCAGCGGGGTCGTTACGGTTTCTTCACGGTAAACCAACTGCTTGGAGATTTCGTAGGCCATAATTTCGGAAACACGTTCCAGGTTCCGGCGAAAACGCATGGAATCCTTTTGAATGTGAATGTCCCGCAATTCTGCCAGGAAGGTCCCAAAAATGGAATTGGTTTTATTTAATTCGTGAATCATCGCTAAGCTTTTCTACAAATATATAGTTTTTAAATGAATTGGGGAAGGGAGCCCAAAATAAAAAATCAGCCTGCAATTTGGCACTTGCCGCTTCAAAATAACTACTTTTGTACTATGTCTCAACAGGGAAAACTGGATTTCAAAATTTTCAGGCGCCTCGTGAAATATGTCAGGCCCTACCGCAAGCTGCTGATCGGCGCTTTTGTGTTCACGATCCTCCTGGCAGGCATTACGATGATGCGCCCAATGCTTTTGGGGCAAATCGTCAATGAATTCATTATTCATACCCAAAACCCGGACGCTTTGCTTCGTTGGATGCTGCTTTTGCTAGCCATGATTTTTGCCGAAGGCGTATTGCAATTTCTCGGGACTTACATGAGCAACCTGCTGGCGCAATACATCATCCGCGACATCCGCCACAAGCTCTTTGCCCATTTGTCGGGTTTTAACATGAAGTATTTCGACAAAACGCCGATCGGTACCCTGGTGACCCGTGTCATTACAGACATCGGGGCCATTTCGGAAGTCTTTTCCTCGGGACTGGTGGATGTTCTGAGCGATTTGCTGATGCTTGTAGGCATCGTCTGCGTGATGTTTTTCATGAACTGGCAGTTGACACTAATGACGCTCATCCCGGTGCCTTTGCTATTGATCGCCACGCGGATCTTTGCCAAAGCCATGCGCAAATCTTTCCAGCAGGAAGGGATCCAGGTCAACCGGCTCAATATTTTTGTGCAGGAGCGTGTTACCGGTATGTCCATCGTACAACTTTTCAACCGCGAAAAACACGAGCAGCAGCAGTTTGAAGAAATCAATAAGGCACATCGCCAGGCACACATCAACACGGTCTGGGCCTTTTCGATCTTTTTCCCGGTCGTGGAATTGCTGAGCTCGCTTTCCGTTGCTTTCCTGATCGTTTGGGGGGCCATGCAGTTTACGGGTGGAAAAAGCGGAAGTGATACGATTTACGGTGAAATTTTTGCTTTTACGGTTTACATTTCCATGCTTTTCCGCCCGATCCGGCAGCTGGCGGATAAATTCAATATTTTGCAGCGGGGCGTAGTGCGTGCCGAACGGGTATTCGAAGTGCTCGACCACCAGGAACATGTGCAAAGCAACGGGGAGCAGACGGAGGTGGATTTTGACAAGGACATTCGCTTTGAAGGTGTGTTTTTCGCCTATAAGGACGAGGATTGGGTCCTGAAAGACATCAAGCTGACGATCCCGCGCGGAAAAACGATTGCCTTTGTCGGGGCTACGGGCGCCGGGAAAACTTCGATCGTCAACCTGCTCGGGCGTTTTTACGAATACGAAAAAGGAACGATCTCGATCGGTGATACGGATTTGAAAGACATTGAGCTGAATACCCTGCGGCGCAATATTGCAATCGTTTTGCAGGATGTTTTCCTTTTTTCGGACACAATTCACAACAACATTACGCTGGGCGACCCGGAAATCAGCCGGGAACAGGTGATCGAAGCGGCGAAGGCCGTCAGTGCCCACGAATTTATCGAAAAACTACCGGGCGGCTACGATTACGTGGTGGGCGAACGCGGAGGCATGCTTTCGGTCGGACAGCGCCAGTTACTGGCCTTTATCCGGGCCTATGTCTATAATCCGCATATCCTGATCCTCGATGAAGCGACTTCGAGCGTGGACAACGAATCGGAAGACCTGATCCGCAAAGCAACGGAAAAACTGACGCAGGGACGCACCTCCATCGTCATTGCCCACCGCCTGTCTACCATCCAGAATTCCGACCGGATCGTTGTCCTGGAAAAGGGCGAAATCATGGAAACGGGCACACACAGCGAATTATTACAACAAGACGGCTATTACCGCAAATTACATGACATTCAATTTTCATAAAGATGGAATCAACGTACGGACTTAAAATCGGCGGAGTGCCGGAACATTTCAACCTCCCGTGGAGACTGGCAATCGAGGAAGGAAAATTCCGCGAACTGGGCATTAACCTGCACTGGAGCGATATGACCGGGGGAACGGGTCAAATGATTAAAGGCTTGAAAACCGGCACGCTGGATGTGGCCGTATTGCTTACGGAAGGAATCACAAAGGCCATTCTTGAAGGGCTGGATGCCAAAATCCTGGGAGTTTATATCACCACGCCGCTCCGCTGGGGCATTCATGTGCCTTACCACTCCGACATTACGAATGTGGACCAGATCGAGGGTAAAACCTTTGCCATTTCCCGCGAAGGCTCCGGCTCGCACCTGATGGCTTATGTGAAGGCCGACCAGGAAGGCTGGGACATAAAAAAACTCAAATTCAATGTGATCGGGGATATTTACGGGGGGCTCTGGGCCTTGGAAAATAATGAAGCCCAGGCCTTTCTCTGGGAAAAATACACGACTTATCCTTTTACCGAACAGGGAAAATGCCGTTACATCGATGAGGTGATTACGCCCTGGCCCTGCTTTGTGATTGCCGTGCGCAACGAGATCATGGAAAAATATCCGGAGGAATTGAAGAACATGACGCGCATTGTGATGAAACGCGCCAGGGAAATGAAACAAAACAAGCAAACGGCCGACGTCATCAGCTGGAGATACAACCTGCGCCGCGGACAGGTTAAAAACTGGCTGATTGAAACGGAATGGAACTACGATGCGATTGAATACCCGCTGGCTTTTGAAAAAGCGGTTTCTTACTTGCTTCGCCTCAAGCTGATCACGAAAGAACAAGCGGAGAACTGGCGGGGGAAATTGTTTGTTTGACGGAACCGGATCAAGGAGGGTGAGAGTAGTGACACCCGTTTTACTGAAGAAAAATCTCCTCCAAAACAGCGGATTGCTTTTCCCAGCACAATGCTTTGGCGGCTCCGGCTGCATACTCCGAAAAAAACTGCATTTCCGAAGGATTGTCCTTCATCCGCTGAATCTTTTCCGCGATTTTTTCCGGGGTAATTTCGTTGATCAGCAGGCCGACCTTATAGTTTTCAACTATTTTTTTAATTTCAGGTAACCCGCTTGCGACAACGGGTAAATGAGCGGAAATGTAATCAAATACTTTGTTCGGGCTTGCCAGGCGGTAATTCAGGTTGGTCCCTTTTTCGAGGCTCACGCCCAAATGTGCTTTTGCGGTGATTTCGGGCAACTGCTCAAAGGGAATTTTACCAAAAAAAGTGACTTTTTCTTCCAGCCCCAGGTCCTTTACCTGCCTTTTTAACTTTTCTTCGAGGTCACCTTCTCCCAGCAGCCACAATTGCATGTCGTCGAGCTGTTCAAACGCTTGGATCAGCTCTTCGAGGCCACGGTCCTTGTTCAGCACCCCCTGGTAGATCACTGTAAAAATCTTATTTTTTTCAGCCGGGAACTGTTCTTTATAAAAAGGCAGGTTCATGACGCTTTTTACCGGAACACCATATTTTTCAGCGTAAATCTGCGCCAGGCTTTCGTTCACCGTGAATACTTTTTCGAGTTTAGGAAAAATCCGGCGTTCGAGCCGTTCCCAAAAGGCTTTGACCTTCGGACGGGCAATCAGTTCGGGAACTTCCGTAAAGTATTCATGCGAATCGTAGATCAGCTGGCAAGCCTTGATTTTTGAAACTAAATAATTAGGCCAAAGTGTATCAAGATCGTTGGCCAGCAGAACATCAGTACGCCTGAAAAGCAATACAAAAAAAAGCCGGATATTGAAAAAAGCATAAAAGAGCGGCCCTTTTTTGAAAAGCAGCTTAAGCCGCTTCGTCCGGTAATTTCTCGATACAGCTTTACTACCGGGAAGCTTCCGTCCGATCAGCAAGACTTCAAAATCCCGCTCTGAAAGAAAAGTACAGATTTTATGCACGCGCTGATCACCAACTAAATCATTCGTTACGGAAACAACCATATGTTTGCGCTTTTGCTGCACTAGAAGCCAATCGTTTGTTCAATGTGGGTATCTCCAAAGGCATAAGGCAAATAGGCCAGCGAGGGGATTTCTTTCGTCAACATAACATTTCCGCTTTTGCCCAGGCCAATTGACCCGTGGGTTTCGGAAATCCCCATCGCATAAGCTGCATTGACTGTGAGCGCGTTGATTGCCTCCTCCGGTGTCATTTTCATTTTGACGCAGGCCAGGCTCATCACCACCTGCAGGTTTCCGGTCGGTGTTGTACCCGGGTTAAAATCGCTGGCGAGCGCTACCGGAAGGCCGGCTTCCATCATTTTACGGGCATTGGCAAAAGGAATCGAAATAAAATGCGAGCAGCTTGGCAATAAAGTCGGCATGCAGCCGGAACCTTTCAACGCTTCGATGTCTTCATCGGAAATTTCTTCAAGGTGATCTACCGAGAGGGCGCCCAGCTCAATGGCTTTTGCCACGCCGCCCATGACTGAAAACTGGTTGACGTGGACTTTCGGGACCAGGCCGTATTGTTTCCCGGCGAGCAGGATTTCTTCCATTTCTTCGAGCGAAAAATAGTTGCGCTCACAAAAAACATCGATGTAATCCGCCAGTTTTTCTCCGGCTATTTTCGGCAGCATTTCCCGGATGATCAAGTCGATATAGCCGCGGTGGTTCTCTTTGTATTCCTTCGGAAAGGCGTGGGCGCCAAGAAAAGTCGCTTTGACCGGGAAATTTACCGCTTCTTTGATGCGCTTGATGACGCGCAGCATTTTTAGCTCCGCATCCACGGTCAGCCCGTATCCGGACTTGATCTCGATGGCGCCGGTACCGTAGCTGTTCACCAGTTTCAAGCGTTTCATCGCGTCGGTAAACAACTCGTCTTCGCTCTTTTCCTGCAGGCGGCGCGCCGAATTGAGGATCCCGCCGCCTTTCAACGCAATTTCTTCATACGTGAGGCCCTTGATCCGGTCAACAAACTCTTCTTCACGCGAGCGGGCAAAAACGAGGTGTGTGTGCGAATCGCAAAAAGCCGGAAGCACGTATCTCCCTTCGGCATCGATGACTTCCACCCCACGCCAGTCTGTAATTCCGCCCCATTCGTCCATGGGACCGTAATCGACAATGATCCCGTCTTCGATCGCCAGGTAGGCGTTTTCCAGGATCGGTAAATCCTGCATTTCAGCACCCGATTTGTAAGCCGGCATGTTTTCGCCGCATTGCACCAGCCCTTTACTGTTTTTGATTAAAATTTTTGACATATCCTGCATCCGAATTGCTGTCACAAAATAACGATAAGAAATCGAATTGCTTTTGTCCCGGGCGGAAAAAACTTTATTTTTTTAGCAAATCGTAGCCAAAATTTAAATTTTCTATTAAATTTGCAGTCCGATTCAAACAACTACTTATCAAAACGGTCCCGGTTTCGGGAAACTTTAGGTCAAATGCCCAGGTGGCGGAATTGGTAGACGCGCCGGATTCAAAATCCGGTTCCGCGAGGAGTGTGGGTTCGATTCCCACCCTGGGTACAGACCGGGACAAAGGCTTATATTTAGCCTTTGTCCCGTTTTTCTTTACGGCTGGAAGGCCCGTTAAATCAGGGATTATGGCGAATAAGGCGTTGACTCTTGGAGTTCGATAATGGTGATTTTCGTAATCATACACCAAGCCTTCAGGAAATACCAGGTTTTGGATTCTCTTTTTCACCTCCAAATCGCCGGAAACCCACGTTTTAGGCAGGTTTAGCGCATAGTCCAGGGCAACGTCTATGGCGCGCTCAAGGTTCGATAAATTAAAGCTGCTGTTTTCGATTTTTGCCTGTAAATCCTGGAGGACACTGTTAAACTCAGCGGTGCATTCATCGTAAATCTCCTCGGGTATCAGGCCAAGCCCGAAGCGTTTTCGTACCGTGTGGAGGTTCGCTTCTATCTCATTTATTTGCTTTTCCATGTGGCTTACTTCACTCATACATTCGTTTCGCATATCGACGAATTCCTCCATCATAATGTAGCGTAGGACTTCCTTCATTGCCGGATCGCAGATTTGGTATTGGGCCAGCAGGTTCACAAATAACTCGTGCATGGCCTTTGCGCTTTTATTTTCCTTGCTGCCGATCCGGTTATTTTTGTAATAGTAAATTCCCTTGCGTTTCACAAGGTAGCCTGTGTAATGTGTTCCGCAGCTTGCTGCGCGTACAAATTGCTTCAGCGGAAGGTTCTCATCGGCACGGGTATATTTCACTCCCTCCTCGCGTTGGCGTAGCATACCGTTTACTTTTTTGAATACCTCGTGTGAAACCAGCGGCGGGTGCGTTCCCTGAACCACCTCGCCCGGGATGAGGGTGTTGACAATCACCCCGGCGTAAAATGGATTACGGAAATATTCGCTTAGCCTTTTATAGGGCTTTTTCCAGCCCTTTTTTAGCAGACGTTGCGTTATTTCATCATAGGTGAGGTTCTGCTCGGCTTTCAGTTTAAAAGCCTCCCTCAGAAGCTCTCCGTCCTTGTTGATGACCAGGTTGGGAACCTTTCCCTTTCCGGGGTTGGTATTTGTGTAGCCAAAGGCCGTCGATCCATTGGCGTGGTAGCCTTTGCGCAGGCGCTCGCGCATACCCGTCATACATTTATCCCGGCGCATTTCATTGTCCATCTTTCCCCAAGCGAAAAACATATCCCGTTGAAAGGCCCCGGTGTAAGTGGAGTAATCCACGTCCTGCGTGGCTGAAACCACCATCACCCCGGCTGCCCGTAATTTTTCCGTCAGCAAGATGCCTTCCGCTCCCGTGCGCGTGAAACGCTCAAAGGAGTAAACAATGATGTATCCAATGTTTTTGTTACGCTTCACGAAATCAAGCATGGCGTTAAATTCCTTGCGGTCGTCCGTTTTGGCAGACTCGTTTTTGTTCCCGAAATAATTAACAATGTTTAGCTTGCGTCGTTCAGCGCACAAATCGATTGCTTTGCGCTGTGATCCAAGGCTGGTGTTATCTACCTGCTTAGGATCAGAAACGCGTGTATAAGCGACAGCATCCGTTTTCGTTGCATGGGCAGCCTGTTTTAGCTTTGGAGCAAAAATCAGGTAGTCATTCAAATTTTTATCCATGGCTGTTTGTTTTAAATGATCGAATCCGTGATCCCGTTCACCTTCTTAAAAATTTCATGGGTGACCAGGGCTGGGTGAAGCCCCTGGATGGCTTCATTGGGAAGGAGCTTGTGGATCAGCACCCCGGAGTAAAATGGGTTTTTTAAATACTCTTTGAGTTGTTTGGGCGTTCTGTCCCAACCGCGTGATTTCAGCAGCTGGCAGATCTCCTGTTCGCTCATTTCAGTCAAGGCTTTTAAATGAAAAGCCTCACGTAATAAAAGCCCGTCTTTGTTGATGGTAAGCCCTGTTTTATTTTTGCGCGTGGGCTTGCGTTTGCTGTAACCAAATGGGATCGCCCCGCAATGGAAGCCCCGCCTGATTTTTTCCCGGGTTCCCAGGATGCTTCGCTCCCGGGCGTTTTCCTGAAACAAAAGGCTCATATTAAATAAAAAGTCGGCCTTCATTCCCTGGCTGTTCATTACCAGGCCATACTCGCGCTGTGCGGATAAAACCTGAACCCCAGCCTGGCCGAGTTCGTCAATAGCTTTCATACGGCTGGAAAGATCGGGTGGGAAATAAATTAAGCCATATACGATCACGTATGCGACGTCCGGGCGGGATTTTACAAATTCGAGCATCTTGTCAAACTGCTCATGCCCAAAAGTTTTATCCTTGCCTGGCTGTTCCGAAAAGCGCTCCACAATGGTGAGTTTTCGTTTTTGGGCCAGCAATTCACAATGCATCAGGCGCGTGATCCCGGTGTTGCCTACCAAACCATCGTCGAGGGGTTTTCTGAGGTAAATTACCGCCCCATTGCGCGGTTCATCTGATTGCTTTTCCGGTTTGGAAAAGATCAGGTAATCTTTCAGTTTATCTTTCATTTTCTTGGTTTTTTTCACGGTTAATAAAGGTGAGCGCGACCCGTGCGCACTCACGGAGTGAACTCAGCATCTCGCGGCATTTTTCGATGCTCCAGGATTCAAAACCGGGCAGCCTTTGGAGGTCTTCCTCGGTGATGTTTTTGGTCGCATTTTTATTTAACTGCTTGATCCTCAATAGTTCAGACCTTAATACATTAAGCAAATTCCAGTCCATTCCTTCTCGGTATTGGGTATGTTGCGATACATTTTTGAGCTAAATCACTCTAAATCAATATTATATATTTGATTATCAAAGAGTTGCGGGATTAAAAAGAAGCCCAGGAAGCGGGGTGGCGACCTGGGCTAAAATCCGGACTTGTTGGCAGCGAAGCCCGGACTTTATGGCACTTTCAGAAGATTATCGCCCGTTTTGCTGATTGATAACCTTGAGCCATGCGCTGGTAGATCAGCTTTTCATTAGCCACCAGGGGGTTGCCCAATTCTTCGGCACGATCCGGGGAAATGATCGTGGCATCGAAACTGCGCAGGGGGCGATTGCCCAAGGATTTAAGTTGCAGCCCTTTGCCATCCTTTTCAACCTGTTTGACCAGGTCATTGATTTGCATAAAGTGCTGGATGTCGTTGTTAAAGACTTCGGTTAAGGTCAATTGGTAAAAAGAGCGTGAAACGATGGCACCGATGGAGCGTTCTGAAAAGTCCTCGTATTTGGGGCTTCCGCTGTTGCAGTTGATAACAAATATCCGGTAGCGGCACTCGTCTTTGTCCTCATTGATGAGTTTGATCACATCCCCGAGCGGCGATACATTCATCACACCGCCATCGACGTTGTTAAAGCAATGCACCGTTTCCGATCCGTTGTCATAGGCCAGGCGCGGAACCGGGTTCCATACAAAGGGGATGGAACAGGAAGAAAGCACCCCAGCCACAAAGTCATCGTTGCTGACAAATTGATCGGATTTGACCGAATGGTACGCACCGGTGTTCAGCGATACAAAGCCGCAGGTGAAAACCGTATCCTTGATCTTGGATCGGTCGAGGTACTTGTGGAGTTTCTTGCGTAGCGGATCATTGTCAGCGATGGCTTTGAACTCGCCGAGGTGGGCTTTGACCAGATCGTAGAAAATCTCGAGGTATTTATCAATGACCTGCTGGCGGGTGCTTTGCGAAACGATCAGTCCCAATTTATCCATGGCGCTCATCTCGAAGCGTACTTTGGAAAAAAACTTCTGCGCAAGGCTTTTAACGTCCACCTTGATTTTCAGGTTATCGCCCTGGGATCGGGTTTCAATGAAGTCGGAGGTGTAAATTTCAGAAGCACCAAAGCGCCCGATGCGGTTCACCCACAGATCATGCAGCAGCGAGAGTTCATCCATTGCCACCAGGGCACCGTTGATGGCCCCGGCGCTCACCCCCGAGATCACATCGAACTTCATGGGGCTTGTAAGCCCCGTAATGGCCCTCCAATTATCGGAAAGGTATTTGAGCGCTCCGACCTGGAAGGCTCCGTTGAAGCCACCGCCGGATAGCACTAAGGCGAATTTTGTTTTCATGCTACGTTTGATTTTTGGTGATTGTATGCTTCGAGTTGACTTTCGCTGATCCACGCACTTTTGCAGGGCATCGCGTTGTGATCGAATATTCTCACGCGGTACTGATGTTCGATGGTGGGATCAGGAGAAATGTGCAAGCGGATGATCTCGCGCTTGAGGGTAGGACTGGCAGGAGAAAAAACCATTTCTCCCATTGCGAATTTTGGCTTGTTGCCCAGGCGTTTGACAATGCGCCTGTACTTTTTGCCGCATTTGATGATGTTCATGACTTTTATTTTTTAATGTGTTTAAAGCAAAATTCCGGGGCTTTTAAGGCTTGCTTTTCCAGGATGTGGCATTTCACTCCATTTTGCGGAAAAAGACTCCATTTTGTACCATGGTTTTTTGCTCTTGGGAATTAGAAAATCTGTATCTCTCCTCCCTGGTTAAAGCGTCCGTATTGCACCGCTCTGCCGATTTCGGGCAGGTGGACAATGGAATCGGCGTTGTGGATATATTGGTTGGAGCCGCGCGCGGTTCCGTCCTTGGTCACCTGGAGTACCGCGATAAAGGAAGTCGGGTAATAGCGTTTTTTGAGGTATTCGAGTTCTTCGGCTGAAATGCGCAGGCGCGTCAGGGAGTCCAGGATCACAAAGTCCCAATCCGAAAAATCAGAGGGCAGCGCTCCGGTGGCATAGAGGTTCGGGTGGGCGGCTTTGCGTTGCAGGAGCTTGTCCTGGAAGGTCTGATTCACCTTTTCCTCCCCGGTAACATACAGCACCCTGCCGTGGTTGCGCGAAAGGTACCCGGCAAAGTCCAGGCAGAGGTTCGATTTGCCGTATTTGGGCCTGGCGTAGATCACCATCGAAAAGCCCCGGCAGGGATCGCCGATCAGATCATACCACTTGCCTGTAAAGCCCAGGGTGTCGAATTCCATATCGACGATATCCGTCGATTCGTAGATGTCCTCGTCATTTATACCATCAAGGCCACCCTGGGGCCAATCGTCATCGTCCTCCACTCCGGCGATGCCGTAGAGGCCATTGAGCACACGGGACGGAATTTTCAGATAGCCGCTTTCCTTTTTGCTGTTAAGAAACTCACCTACGCTCGCCCGGATGGAATTGATCTCGTCCAGGTAAGGATCGCGTTTGGTGATTTCACCGTAACGCATGGAGCGTTCGATCCCTTTTGAAAATGCGTCCACCCGTTTGGAAGTGACCTGGCGGCCCTGCATCCCGATGTAGGATTTTATCACCCGCACCGATTTGAGGATTTCCTGTTTACCCACCAGCGGAGCCATTTGTGTTTTCAGGGCCTCGGGCAAATGGATCACACGGCTATCCTGCTGGCCTTTGAACTTGGAGTGTTCAGCGATTAAGTGATCCTGGATGGCTATGATCTCCTTGGCGTAGGTAGAGGTTTTGCGGATGCGCTTTTCGGTAATGGCCCGTTGCAGGGAATTGATGAAGGAGCGGATTTGGGATTCGGTTTTAGCTTTGCCGTCCAGCAAAACAAAGCGTTTGATGAAGCGGAGTTCTTCGGAAATGCGCTCCACCTTGGCCGAATCCCGCAGCATATATTTGGTGGGCTTGAGTTCCTTTGGGGTTGCTTTTTTCTGCTCATTCTTCTTTTTCCTTTCAGCGGCAGCGCGATCCTTTTCGGCTTGTTTTTGCTGTTGTTTTTTTTCTTCGGCGCGCTTACGCTCGTTTTCTTTTTTGGCGCTGCTCCTGTTAAGGGCTTCTTCTTTTTCGATGTGCTTGCCCAGGCTTTGAAAGGCTGCATCAACCTTTCGCTTGAAGGGCGTGTTTTCAATGTATTTGAGCCGAACTTCCGCTACGTCGAAGTAACTCTGAACTAAATCCCTGGCAGCAGCGATGTTTTTAGGGATTGGCCTGTTGATTTTCTCCAACCGTGAAACAAGACGGTCGAATGCGCTTTGCTTTATCATGGCATTATCTTTTTGGGGTTTATTTGATTTTGCTTGCCCGGAACCGGGGCTTTTTGTAGTAGCAGGCTTTTTAGCTTGTGATCTGAGGTATTTATTCAGATCATCGTACAAGGCATTCATTGTTTGCCGGAACTCCGGATCGTTTTCGTATTTTTTTTGAGTCACCGCATTTGCGGCCAGGCGCTTGAGTTCGCTAAAAACAGTCCTTAGTCTTTGGTCGGCGATGTTTTTTGATTGTGGGGGAAGAAGCTCTAATTTCTCACGGAGCTTTTCGATATTAATTGGGTATGGAACGAAGACATTTTGATCTTCTTCATCGTCAGCATTATCGACTTCACCCAGCCCGCTTTTCTTGTTTTCCAAGTAAAATTTGAGATTGTGATAATGTGCGTGGGCAAGACATTTAAAGTCATCATCATCCAAATAATGCTTCCACGTCCAGGCGCTTTTTGAAAGTTCGCGTAAAACTAAAATAGCGTTGTTGATGATGTACGTATCAGGTTTTGTCTTTAGTTTATTAGCCTGAGAGATGAGTCTTTTTAGCTGCGTTTTGTCGATCAACGTTACCTTGGGCTTCAGTTTCAAAAATTTTGAAATAGCTTCGTATTGGGCATCGATTACATACTGATAATGCGAGTTCTGGTTGTAGCGCTGCCACAATTTCTCGCTACCAAGAACATCGTGCATTTTTAGCACAGCAGACTTTACTTCAGGAGGCCATACAGCATACCTGTTTAACACCTGAAGATCAAGTTCAAATCCAATGGGATCGAGTCGCGGAAAGTGATCTTTCTGCTTTGATTTTTTGGAATCCATATCGTTTTGTTTTGAATTTTTTAATCCGTTAAGGGATTTCTTGTCGAGGGGGAAATTGGCCGTCAGCACTTCCTTCTTGATCTTGTTGATGGGGCTTGCGCTTTTGTGCATTTGCCTGGCGGTGGTATGCCAGTCATATTTTTTGATGCACTTGCTCAGGGCTTCGTTGGGAAAGCTGGAAAGCAGGAACTTTCCTTTGACTTTGGAAAGGGCTTCGAGCAGCTGATCGAAATGCTCTTGGGTGTAGCCTCCGTAGTGGCCCATAAGTGTTCCCACGTATGGCGGATCGAGGTAAAAGAAGGTGTCTTTGCTATCGTGCCTTTTAATGAGTTCCACAGCATCCATATTTTCGATCTGCGTGTGCTTGAGGCGATCCGAAAGTGAACGATCAAAGGCTTCCTTCTTGTTGTGGTTCAGGCGGCTCTCGCGGCCATCGGCTCCGGAGGAACGCCAGGTTCCGATCATGTGGGAAAAGCCCTGCACGGTTCCCATCCAAAAGGCCCAGGCACGCTGCACGGGTTGGAAGTGGAGCGGACAATGATAGATTACCATGGCCTGCTTGTAAACTTCCCGGCTGTAGGGTGTGGCATCCACGAGCTTTTTCAGGGCCGGGAAATTGCGCTTGAGCTGATCGTAGAAGATGACAACATTGCCGTTGTAGTCATTGATGATCTCGGCCTTGGAGGGCTGCTTGGCCCAAAACACAGCCCCGCCTCCAAAGAAAGGCTCAACGTAGAGTTGATGCTCGGGGATAAGGGGCAGGATGTGTTTGAGCATATTCTGCTTGCCGCCGTAGTAACTGATGGGGGTGCGCATTTCACCGATCCCGTTCAGTTCACTCAACATATCGAAGAGGGAGATGTCCTGGTTCATGGCTCGAGGGTTTTTGAGGTTTGCATTCTGCTCAAATCCGAGAGTAACTTCTTGAGTTCCCGGTTTTCCTTTTCAAGCCTTTCGATTTGTGCCTTTGTAGGGGCCTGTGCTTTGAGATCGCGCAGCACCCCATAGTAAAAGCCGATGCTGCCGATGAAGCCGAGCACCGAAAGGATGAAATTGATTTTTTGGTATGGGAACTCCTTAGTTGCCATCGCCTTCGTGTTTTACCAGGTAAGCACCACCGAGGGCAAAACCGATCAGGATTGCACCCAGGCTGATGGCCCGCAGGTTTTGGCGGAACTCCATGCGCTTATCCACCAGCGTGTAA
>CBINGV010000018.1:0-21787 GCA_966250255.1 uncultured Flavobacteriales bacterium
TATTGTCGAAGTGTTAATGAGTTCAGCGATTGAACTTCCTGCTTCAACCTCCCATGCATTTTGTCCGTTAAATTTTCTTGCATTTATCTTCTCAATTGTCATCTGGTCTCCGAAATACTTTTTGAACTCATGAATATACTCATCAATTCTATCGTGACCAGTCCGCCAATCATTCATTGCATTCAATAACAAAGTTGCAATGTCTTTCAACTTGTGGTCGGTTTGGTCAATTTCAACCAAGTTCCAAAGTGTCGAATATGTTTCAATTTTGTTGTCCACTGTGTCGTTGTCTAAGCTTGCCGGTAACTCATAAATATACGCATAATCTAATCGTTTGTAAGCACTTATTTCCAAACAAAGATAAACTTTCCAATAAAAAAATCAATACCCTTTTCTAATCTTAGAGAGAGGGATTCGAACCCCCGCATTCCGGAACAAGCATGGTAGGTGATTTAGGAGTTCAATTCAAGCTTTATTGCTTTTAGACAGAAGTTCAATCAATAGATTTTACCGTTAAGAAAAATCCGCGGGCGCGTATGCGATCTTTTTGTAACTTTACGGTAAAATCAGAAAGAATGAAAACTTTTTTCTTCGTATTAAGCCTTGTTTTGCTGAGCTTTCCGGCTTTCGCGCAAAAGAAGCACCAGCTCAAAGCTTACGTGGACCAGAAAACGTTTTACAGCCCGGGAACGGGAAGCTACGTGGAGCTGCACCTGCAGTTTGTGTCTTATTCCCTGAACTTCCAAGTGGTCGATACGCTGGATCAGCAAGGGCTTCAGAGTGAAGTCGGGATCCATTACATCATCCGCCAGGACGACAAAGTGATCAAATCCGATGCCTACCGTTTGCAGAGCCCGCTCATGCGCGACAGTATCATCGAGGATTTTTATGAAATCAAGCGCATTACCCTGGCTCCCGGGAAATACAACCTGGAGCTGAACCTTACGGACCTTTATGCTTCCAAAGAACCGGTAACGGCGTTGCTTGACCTGGACATTGAGGACCACTCCGGCAAAGCTTCGATTTCCAACATTGAAACGGCGGAGGTGATTGTTCCGGTCAAAAACGAAAGCATCTTTACCAAATCCGGTTACGACATCATCCCGCGGATTTCCAACTATTATTCGACCACGGCTGAGAACATCCCGCTTTACCTCGAAGTATACGCCCCGAAATCCGGTGAAAAACAAGTGTACGGCCTCAAGCAATCCATTCTTGACCAAAAGTCGAAAGCCGAGCTCGAAAGCTTTACGCGTTTCTCCAAAGTGGAAGTGGATGAAGTGCAGCCGATGATCAAAGTGATCGACATCAGCAAACTGGCTTCCGGCGAATACATTTTACAATTTACGCTGATCGATAAAGAAAACCGGGAGCTTGCCCTGACGGAATATTTCTTCGAGCGTTTCACGGAAATGGAATACGAACCGGTAACGACCGAAAATATCGTGCTCGACCCGAATTTCCAGGCCTCGATTACGGATGACAGCCTCGCGTATTTCGTGGAAAGCCTTATCCCGATTTCCAAGCCGGCCGAAATCAAGAACATCATCAGCCTGCTCAAAACGAAGGACAAAGAGCTTTACCGCAAATACATCCAGTCTTACTGGTACAATTCCACCGGCGGAAACCGCGTATACGATTCCTGGATGAATTACAAGATCCAGGTCTGGATGGTGGAACGCCTGTTCTCCACGAACTTTACGGCCGGCTTTGAAACCGATCGCGGAAGGGTTTACCTCCAGTACGGCCCGCCAAACAATGTGATCACGCGTGAGAATTCACCGTCCGATTACCCTTACGAAATCTGGCGTTACGACAAGATCAAAAATTTCTCGAACAAACGTTTTATTTTCTATAACCCGGACCTGGTAAACAATGCCTACCGCCTGCTGCATTCCGATATGCAGGGTGAGGTACAGAATTATCGCTGGCAGCAGCAGCTGGCCAAGCGTAACTCGATGAACTCCAACATCGACGATCCGAACGACGGAAACTACAAACATTACGGGGGCAACAGCCAGCAATTGTATAACCAATACTAAGCCGGTCCTTGGAAGAAATCGCTATTGTCATCCTCAACTGGAATGGCCGGAATTTTCTCGAACGATTTTTGCCGGGCGTCGTTGCCCGTAGTCCCGGTGCGCGCGTGATCGTTGCCGACAATGCGTCCACCGACGATTCCGTTTCGTTTTTAAAAACAAATTTTCCGGGAGTGGAACTGGTGCAAAATGCTTCGAACGGAGGTTTTGCGCAAGGCTACAACGAAGCGCTTCAGCAGGTACAGGCCAAATATTACCTTTTGCTCAACAGCGATGTGGAAGTAAGCGAAAACTGGCTCGAACCTTTGCACCGGGTGATTTCCCAAAGTGGGGTAGCGGCCGTGCAGCCCAAAATCCTGGCGGAACACAAAAAGGAATTGTTTGAACATGCCGGCGCTGCCGGTGGATTTATGGATAAAAACCTGTATCCCTTTTGCCGCGGCCGGATTTTTGACGAAGTGGAGCGGGATAGTGGCCAATATGATGGCGAAACAGAAGTTTTCTGGACCTCGGGCGCCTGCATGCTGGTGCGCGCTGACGTGTTTCACGAGCTGGGCGGTTTTGACGCCGATTTTTTTGCCCACATGGAAGAAATCGACCTGTGCTGGCGCATGAAAAGACTCGGTTACCGGCTCAAAGTTGTCCCCTCTTCAGTGGCTTACCACGTAGGCGGAGGAACGCTCAATTACAATTCCCCGAACAAAGTATACCTGAATTTCCGGAACAGCCTGTATATGATCACCAAGAATTACCCGGGTTTCCTGTTGGGTAAATTGTTGTACCGCATGGTTCTCGATGGCGTTGCCGGCATGCAGTTTTTGCTGAAAGGCAATTTCCGGCATTTTTGGGCGGTGCTTCGCGCCCATGGCACTTTCTACCGGAATTTCTCCAAAACCTTAAAAAAACGCCGTGCCTTTCAACCCGGGAAAGCACGCTATAATCCGGCGGGTTTTTACCGCGGGAGCATTCTCTGGGCCTTTTTCTTCAAGCGGATCCGCCGCTTTTCCGACCTGAACCAGCGTCTATTCCGTTAAAACCGATTTACCAGAATTAATTTAATAATTGCAGTGTTCTGATTTAGACGAAGGTGTTTAGCCACGACCGCGTAGCAGCAACGAAGTTAATTACACAAATTTTCACTAATTTTTAGTGTGGTAAAACGAATTATACGAAAGATAATTCACAGCCATTCGATATAAACATTTAAAAATCAAATAAGTATAGATTTGTGTAATTCGTGAAATTCGTGGCTGCAAAGTAACGTTTTAGCTTTTTTACATTATACTTGTCAAACCATAAACTTATGAAAAAATACGCTTTCTTTCTCCTGTTGCCGCTCCTGGCTTTTCAAGTATTCAATCCTCTGCAGGCACCCGGGACCAAAAAACTAAAAAAAGACTTTGCTTATGTGCCCAGCGGTTTGGTCGTGCGCGAGGGCGATACGCTTTCCGTACAGGCTTTTTACATCAGCAAGGGCGAAGTAACGAATAAAGAATACCGCTTGTTCCTGGCAGATTTGAAGGCAAGCAATAAGATGGAACTGTATAACATGGCCTTGCCGGATACTTCCCTTTGGAAAAAGATCAGCCCGGCCTTTGCAGATTATTATTTCTCGCACCCGGCCTATGATGAGTACCCGGTTGTAAACATCAGCTACGAAGCGGCACAGGAATACTGTAAATGGTTTACCGATAAAATGAATGCCGTTCCGAAAAGCAAGTACGTGTATCAATTTCGTTTGCCGGAGCGCGAAGAATTTATCCGGGCCTGCCGCGGCGATCAACACCACCAGGCTTACTCCTGGAAATTTGAAGGGGTGAGAAATAACAAAGGCGATATCCTGTGTAACCATGTTCACGGCGAAGCTCAAATTGCCGGCAGTCTTTCCTACCTGTTCTTACTGGCCAAATGAGTTTGGGATTTACAACCTGAATGGGAATGTAGCCGAAATGACCAATGTGAAAGGAACGGCTACCGGTGGCAGCTGGCGTGACCAGGCTGAAAATGTGCGCAATGAAAGCACGGCAAGCTACAAGGAGCCGCAGCCCAATGTCGGTTTCCGGATGGTAACGACTTTTCTTGCCCGTTAAAGCATTTGGGGAGTTTTGCCGAAAATTTGCTCCAGTACCTGGTAACGGTGATCGAAAAGAGCTTCCAGGCGGGGCTTTACAAGCAAGCCATGGGACATTCTGCCCAAAAAGCCCAAAGGCAGGGCATAAGTAAGTAAATCCGTCATTTCAACGCCGCCTTCCACGGCGCGAAAATGGTGCTCGTGGTGCCAGATCTTAAAAGGGCCTTTCCGTTGTTCGTCAATAAACAAAGCTTGTTCCTTGACCGTTTTTATTTCGGCGATCCAGTTCAGGGGAATACCAAACAAAGGTCTCATGCGGTATTCGATCATCAGGCCTTCGTACATACTTTCGGGTACTTGAGTCCGCATTTCCATGCCCATGTGTTTGGGCGTAATCACCAGGAGGGTGTCGGCCTTCATGAAAAAATCCCAAAAAGTAGCGAGATCAAGCGGGATGATTTGCGTGCGTTTAATCTGGTACATGGATCGAAAATAAACATTTTCGCGGAATATTCCAGCTTGTTTTGTGAAAACAGGGCATAAAAAAACCGCTTCGAAAAGCGGCTTCTTGATTATATCTGTTCGAGTATTAGTTTTTCACGCGTTCAACGTACACACCGGTGCGCGTATCGATTTTAATTACCTCGCCATTGTCGATAAACAACGGAACTTTGATTTCCGCCCCGGTTGCGATGGTAGCAGGCTTCATGGTGTTGGTTGCGGTATCGCCTTTGATCCCCGGCTCAGTGTAGGTCACTTCGGAAATGATGTACATCGGCAATTCGAGCACCAGCGGAGCTTCTTCTTCGGCATGGAACAAAATGTTGCAGATCATTCCTTCCTGGAGGAACAACGGTTTTTCGATCATTTTGGCAGGAATGTTTACTTGTTCGAAGGTTTCATTGTTCATGAAAACGTATTCGTTTCCTTCCTGGTACAAGTACTGGTATTCGCGGTTTTCGATACGAACCGGATCAATTTTGTGGCCTGCGGAAAAGGTGTTGTCGAGGACTTTTCCTGTTTCGATCTGGCGCATTTTGGTACGCACAAAAGCAGGTCCTTTACCCGGTTTTACGTGTTGGAATTCGATGATCTGGTATAATTTGTCATTGTGTCTGATGCACAATCCGTTGCGGATATCAGCTGTAGTTGCCATAAAAAATCTTTAAAAACGCTGCAAAAATAACCTAAATTTGAAAAAGAACAAAAAATATCTTTCATAATGCCGGAAAATTCCGTTTTTTTGTAGCTTGAAATGAGTCCGGAAACGAAAAAGATCACCATAGCCATCGACGGCTATTCTTCATGCGGGAAAAGCACGCTGGCCAAAGCGCTCGCCCGGGAGCTGAATTACATTTTCATTGACAGTGGCGCCATGTACCGGGCCATCACCTTGTTTTGCTTCCGGAAAGGGCTTGTCGGCCCCGGTTTTATGGAAACGGAAAAGATCCTGGACATGCTGGACGAAATCGAGCTGCATTTTGAATTCAATCCCATCAGCTCCAAGCTCGAAGTTGTGCTCAATGGCGAAAATGTAGAGCGAGAAATTCGTACCCTGCAGGTCAGCCAGCTGGTGAGCCAGGTTTCTTCCATCCGCGAAGTGCGTCAGAAACTGGTTTCCGAACAGCGCAAAATTGGCCGGAAAGGCGGTGTGGTTATGGATGGCCGTGACATCGGTTCGGTTGTTTTCCCGGATGCGGAATTGAAGTTATTCCTTACGGCAGACCCGAATGTGCGTGCCGAACGCCGTTACCTGGAATTGAACGATCCTTCCTTAAGCATGGAAGACGTGCTCGAAAACCTGCAGCAGCGTGATCACCTTGATTCGACCCGCAAAGAAAGCCCCCTGGTGCAGAGTCCGGATGCCATTGTGATCGATAATTCCTATTTAACACCCGACGAACAACTCCAAAAAGCCTTGGAATTAGTGGCTGACCGGATCCCTGCGGAAAAATAAATTACAAAAAATTTTAACCTCAAGTTAATTTTTTAACTTATTTTGCTAATTTTGTGGCAAAACACGACTAAAAAACGAACATGAGCTCCGTAGGAAAAGTAGCTGAAGACATTATTAACCGTAGTCCCTTCCTGAGGGAAGCGATGACTGAAAATCTGATTAACATCTCTGCGCTGGCGCGCAAAATCAAACCGGAAATCGATGAAGCTTTTGACGAAGACATCAAAGAAGGGGCGATCATCATGGCGATCAAACGCCTCACACCCGGCACTTATCACCGTCTGAACCTGAAAATCGAAAGTATTGTACGCGAAATCGGCGATTTCCTGGTACGCAGTAACCTGAACGCTTTCACCTTCGAAAATTCGGACACACTCAGTGAAAAGCAGACGGAACTGATCGAATTACTGGAAAAGGACAAGAAAAAATCTTTCTACACCATCAGCAAAGGGGTAACGGAAACAAGTATTGTAACCAATCTTTTTGATAAAAACGAAATCCTGGATTTACTGAAGGCGGAGAAACTGAAATCGAAAAATGAGAACCTGGCGTCCATCACAGTTCAGCTTCCGACACTCAACACCGAAGTTTACGGGGTGTATTACTACATCCTCAAACAACTCGCGTGGGAAGGTCTGAATATTGTCGACATCATCTCAACAGCCAACGAGTTTACGATCATCTTCAACCAGGGCGATATCGACCGCGCTTTCCGCATCCTGATGCAGATCAAAAATCAGTAAGGGATTAATTTTCCGGAAGAAAAGTATTCGATTTGGGACGAGGCAGGTTGTCCCTTGTAATAGATATTGCCGTTACCGCCGATGTAGCCTTCCAGCTGGCAACCGTTGGCATTGATGTGCATGTCACCGGATGATTTGTTGATGACGTAAAGCTTGTTGAGCGTCACCAGGTCTTCGGTATTGCTGTAGCCATTGCTCCGCGCAGAAAGCGAAGCGTCTACCGTAGTACCGTGGAAGGTATAATCGCCATAGCTCTCGGCAATATCCGCCGAAACATAATTGGCATTGAAGGTCAGGTCGACCGATCCGGCACAATTCAAAATCAGGAGGTTAAACAGGTCGAATTGAAGTGTTCCTGTATTGATCAGTGTTTCGGACCCTTCGTAAGTAATATCGCTCAGCGTTTTAAAATGGATTTCTACCGTGCAGATTGCGCTAAGGTCGCGCAGGAAATGACATTTGTTGTGGTTGGTGATAGCGATTTTCCCGCTTTCAGGCTCTTCCCAGCGAATGAAGCCCAGGAGATTTTTACCGCCGCTGATTTTTAAATAGCAGGAATCATCCTGTACCAGGACATATTTCAAATGTTTGTTGAGCTGCAGCTTGTTGAAATCAGGCAGGGCAATTATCACGCTGCTTTTTTCTCCCGAAGATTTGAAACAGCTCCGCTCACCCGGCTTTTTGCAGGAAGCGATCACGAGGATAAGAAGCGCTATGACGGGGATAAATTTTTTCATGCTAAAAACGGTAACCGATTCCATATTCTACATAATCCGCCTTGGCCCAGTGCGATTTGAGCGTCACGTTCAGCAACAAGCCTTTTTTGAAAGCATAGCGAAAGCCTAAGCGGTGGTACATGCGGTCGTCTGCAAAATACTCATCACGCAGGTAAATGCCCATCCCGATATGCACTTCGAGATGGTCAAAAGTCATGAACCAGCCATTATACCAGCCCAGTTGCATCATGCTTTCCGGCGATTTCGGAATAACCGGCTTGTACTTGCGGATGCTCGGCTTATACATGAAATCAAGCCCGGTTTCGTAGCCTACGCCATGACGAAAGGCTTTCTGGGTGGTGAGTGAAAGCGCAAACACGGGATATTTTTCCTTGCTGATCGGGTAGGAGTCGCGCCGGGAAATAATTCCCAGGGCCGTATATTTCCAGCTTTTATCAAGTTGAGGGCCGGGAGCGTTTTTGTCTTCTTCGACCTCTTCCGTATGCTCGAATTTGTGGGCTACACCGAGGCTGAAATAAGCCAGGTTGACCCCCAGGTTCGGCAACACACTGGCGCCGTTGCTGAAATGCGTCATATCCATGCCGAGCATAATGTGATTGCGTTCCAGGCGGTATTGGTATTGAAAGCTGAAATTGATCAGGGCGTTCACATGCGAGCTGATGGCCACATTTTTAGGGTTCAGCGCCTGGTCGAAAACTTTGTTTGTGTAGCCCACGCCGGCACCGATTTTACTGTAAAAACGCGCCCGTTTGCTGCGGAACATATCCAGTTGCATGAAGGCATAAGAGCCAAAATAAGAGCCCAGGATTTCCTTGTTGCCTGCGTTTGTAAAAATAGTGGACACGCCGACGGTCGGGTAGTGGTAAGCCCGGTGCCAGTCTTTTTTGCCCTTAACTTCAAAAAAAAGCGAGGCTTCAAAAGCATTGCAATGTTCTTTCGGAAGGTGGGCCATCACCGGGCGGTGCGCCATCAGGAAGCCGTGCCTGTAATAGGCGGCAATCCCCCAGTCATTTTTCTGGGCGAAACCAGACGTAAAACCGCATAAAAAAAGGAAGAATAAGGCTTTCTTCATAGTACAAATTTAAATATAAATGATATTCTGTTTACTTTTACACTCAAAATTATCTGAAAATGGATGCCCGCTTAGTTGCCTTTCAACGCTTACTCGATATTATGGACGACCTGAGGGAGAAATGTCCCTGGGACCGCAAACAGGATTTTAACAGCCTGCGCACGCTTACAATTGAAGAAACGTACGAGTTGGCTGATGCTCTCCTGGCTGACAATCACCATGAAATTGCCGGCGAATTGGGCGATTTGTTCCTGCACCTGGTTTTTTACTGTAAGATAGGTTCCGAAAAAGGCAGTTTTGGTGTAGAGAGCGTGCTCAACCGGATTTGCGACAAGCTGATTTTCCGTCATCCGCATATTTACGGCAATACGGAAGTCAATGACGAAGAAGAAGTTAAAGCGAACTGGGAAAAGCTTAAGCTGAAAGAAGGCAAAAAATCGGTGCTCGAAGGCGTTCCGAAATCGCTGCCGGCATTAGTTAAAGCTTATCGCATCCAGGATAAGGTGAAAGGGGTCGGTTTTGATTGGGATGAGCAGGAGCAGGTTTGGGATAAGATCAGCGAAGAAGTGGCCGAGTTAAAGGAAGCCATCCGCGAGAAGAACCAGGAAGAAGCCGAAATGGAATTTGGTGACGTTTTGTTTTCATTGATTAATGTCAGCCGCTTCATCAACGTCAACCCGGAAAACGCCCTCGAAAAAACCAACCTCAAATTTATCAGCCGCTTCCAACTCATGGAAGAAATGATCCGGCAGGATGGAAAAGACCTGACCGCGATGAAGCTGCCCGAAATGGATGTGTACTGGGAAAAAGCGAAGCAGATACTTCGGAAGGGCTAATTATTGGACGCAAAAACCGCTGAGTTAGCGCAAAGCAGGCAAAGGTATAACTTAGCGATCTTTGCGTAATCTTTCTTTACTTTGCGTCCCGTCAAAATTACTTTTCAATTAATTTATACGAAGCTGAAATCCCCCGGATAAGCGCCGGGCTGAAGCCGTGATGCTCCATTTCGTTGAGGCCGGTGATCGTGCAGCCTTTTGGGGTGGTGACCTTGTCGATTTCCGCTTCGGGGTGAGCGCCGCTTTCGATCAGGATTTCCGCTGCTCCCCGAACGACCTGGTTCACAATGGCTGAGGCTGTTTGTGCATCAAAACCGACCTGAATGCCGCCTTGCACCATGGAGCGTATGAAACGGAGCACATAGGCAATTCCGCAGGCGCCCAGTACCGTTGCCGCTTCCATCAGCTCTTCCTTAATTCGGATTGTTTCTCCCAACAGGCGGAAAAAATGTTCTACTTCTTCGGTGGGAGCGTCCTGTGCTGAAGGTGCGCTGATGCAGGTCATCGAGTGGCCGTTTGCCGCCGCTGTGTTGGGCATTGCCCTGAAAACCGTTGCACCCGGGACTAGTTCTTCAATTTCGCGGATGCTGACGCTGCTCGCCACCGAAACCAGGATTTGCTTTTCGGGGTCAAAAAAAACTTTGATTTCTTCCAGGATGGTTTTCACATCGTAAGGCTTAACGGCGAGCACAACAAGACGTGCGTCTGAAATGGCTTCCCGGTTTGTTTCGAAAAGTTGCACGCCCTGATCGGCCAGGAAACGGATAGGAGAGAGCCTGCGCTTACTCACAGCGAGCCGGACAGGATCAAATTGGTCGTTTTTCAGTAAACCCGTAACGAGGGAAAGTCCGAGGTTGCCGCAGCCCAGGATCGCAATGTTCTGTTTCATATTGCAAAACTAATACAACGAAACGTTCTCTTTGCTGTATCTGGCGTTTGGATTCAGAAATAACTACGCCTGCATGAATTTATAGAGGAAATTAATGAGCATCACGAGCACCGTAAAGGAAAAGAGGCCAACCAGGGTGTAAGCTCCGTGCCTGAAGCGGAAAATGAGGTGCAAAACGAGAAAAACGACGAGCACGATCAAGGGTAGGAGTGCCGGGAAAAGAAAAAAGCTCTCCGAAAATTCGCCTTCGGAGAGCTTTAAAAAAGAGCGCTGTAAGCCGCAGCCGGGACATTCAACCCCAAGGTGTTTTTTCCAGATGCAGCTCAGCATACCTTAATACTGCGGAAATTGCTGAATCTTGTCGATCATCGAGAAAATCAGGATAAAATATCCGATGTAGAAGATGATGATGAAACAGGAAAGACAGGTACCGATAATGGCGCAGATGTAACCTGCCCGCGAGTTTTTGAAAGAGGCCTCGTACATGGACGGGTTGCTGGCATACAATTCTTTGTCTTTCTTGTGCAAGACCATGCAAATAATGCCGGTGATAAAACCCGGGAAACAAATCACGATCGAAATAATACCCAGCACAAGACAGGCCGTTGCATTCGGAAGCGTCTGCGGGAAATGCTGCTGGTTTTGTTGCTGCGGATTCGATCCGGTATCTAATAAATCATTCATAAATAATGGTTGGTTTTTCCAGGAATAAAATTATTTCAGGTGTTTGAAGTTAAAAGCGTACATGACGATAAAAGCAAGGGCGATAATGGCCGAAAGGATCACGCCGAAAGAAGAAACGGCGCCCATAAAAGCAGAGCTTCCCTTCATGGCATTCAGCATCAGGATGGAACCGATGAATGGTACAATCTGTCCGAGCACGTAGGTGTAAAAACCGATCTTTTTCAGCTTCCACATCATCAGGGCGCCCACCAGGCAAAGCACACAGCCCGCCAAAGCCAGGATGTAAGAAAGCATGCCCCATTGGCGGGTGGCCTCGATCGTTCCGCTCAGGTCCCCGAAAGGATTTTTGCTGGATGACAGGATTTTTTCGGACATTTCGAGCTGCTTGATTGAGCTTTCGAAACTGATAATGTTGTAAATGTACATCAGGCCGAACAGGCCGGCGCCGACAAAAGTCAGGATGCACAATACTTTGAGGAAAACGGGCAAGCCTTTTGTTTGCTGGTTTTCGTAGTCTAAGATATCTTCCATAGTTAGTCTAATAAATCAGGGTTGTTATTCAAAGAAATTCCCACTAAGTTACCGGAATTTTTCAATTGATCCCTAAATTGGCTCATTTTTACCCAGTAAACAATCCAAATGACGAGATGGGCAAGAGCAGCGAGGGAAGCCAGGGCAGCAAGCGGTCCCAGGTAGCGCATCACAACTTCGCCTACGCCGAGAATGGCGATTCCCAGCCCCAGGTTTCGACCGAAATCACCGCTGGTGTCCATTTTGCGCTCGGCAAATTCTTCCATGAGGGAATCGGAGATTTTAGGGTACAGGATAAAGGGGTAAATCAGGTTAAAAATCGGGATGAACATCAACCATACATTGCTCGGCGGAACCTGTTGGTTCTGTGGAGAAACCTGTTGCAAGGTGCGCTGAAGCGTAAGCAGGTAAAAAACATAAGCGGTTATGAGTCCGCCAAGGATAATAATCAGAAAAAAGATGTACCCGGCAAAAATACTTTCCATGTGGTTATTTTTTAGATTAAAAAAAAAGTCCGGCCAACTGACCAGACTTTTTTTTAAAGGATAATTAATTATTGGTTATCCAATTCTTTTTGTAATTCATCTAATGAATTGTTCAATTCAGTATCAAATTTAGTTTCGAAGCTTGATTTCATGCTAGCAGCAGCGCTGATTCCCAAGAGGAGAACAACACTCCAAACTACGGCTACGATACCGATAACGAGACCGGCAACAGCCAAACCTTTTTTACCTCCGGTTTTGCCCAATTTAGACATACCCATAGCAGACATGATTACACTGGCAACACAAAGTACTACCCAAACGTACATCAACCAAGCGCTACCGCCGAGGATTACGCTGGCAGTTGCCAAAGCACCAATCCATGTTGCTAATACTAATCCCACGAGGGCAAGAACAAATCCACCCACTGCCAAACCTTTTCCTTCTGGTCTGCTTTGATTCAAATCTAATGATTCTGACATAATGATTAATTTAAAGTTACAAGGGCAAATATAGATTTAATTTTTTAAATTCCTAATTTTTGTTAAAAAAATCTTATTAACAAAAGGGCTGTTAATTTCTGTAAAACCCTTTTAGCTAGATTTGTAATATTATGAAGACGAACTATATCCCTTTTATGGCCCTTATAGCCTTGTTTTTGCTCTTTTCCTGCAAGAAAAAAGAACTTAGTTTTACGCTGGAGGGCAAGGTCATTGATCAAACATTCAATACGACGCTATCGGGGGCAAAAGTGAGCCTGGAAGAAGTGCTGGAAATCGGGTCCAATGATGATTTGGTACATGAATCTAAGGTTGCTTCCGACGGGACTTTCAGTCTCGAATTCAAACGCCGCAAAGCAACCAAATACATCCTGCGGATCGAAAAGGAAAATTATTTCACCATTTATAAGGAGATTCCCTTCAGCGATTTCTCGACCGAAGAGGCGCTTAACCTGACCTTGTCGACCACAGCCAAAGCCTGGGTGAAGCTTACCTTCATTAACGAGCCGCCGGCTGCCGGCACCGATAGTTTTCGCTTCATCAAAATAAAAGGGAAATCGGGTTGTGACGAATGCTGTGCGGATGAAGAGCAAATACTTTACGGGACGGAGACCCAGCAGTTTATCTTTGAAAATGACGGCAATGCCTATTTTTCTTACCAGTATTTCCAGGTAGCACCGGTTGAGAACGGTTTTCGCGAAATCGTGACACCGGCCTTTGATACGGTAGAGATCGTCAAATATTGGTGATCAGAGCTTATTCAGCTTTTTATTGATGTTTTCGAGCACCTGGTTGTAAATGGCCTTCATTTCTTCCTGGTGGGAACCGTAATAGTCGATCGAGGAATCAAACCGCTCGAAGGTGACACCGTGTTTTTTCAGGATGGCATCACCGGAATGCTTGGCCACTTCCTGGAAATAACCCGGCTTGAGATTTTTCATCTGTACGTATTGTTCCGTTACCATCAGCTCTTCCATGATCAGGACCATTTTTTTCTCGGGAATGAGATCGCCAGGCGCAGGGATTTCCTGGACTTTCAGTTCGCAGGAAAGGACGGCTGCCAATAAGCTGATCAGGAAAAAAAAGCGTTTCATGGGCGGTTAAAGCTTAGGCGTGCGCCACGGGAAGCGGTGTTCACCCGGTTGTTTTCATAAACAATTGTCCCGTTTACCAGGGTTTTCGAAATCGCATGGGAAAAAGTATAGCCCTCAAAAGGCGACCAGCCGCATTGGGATAAAACGGCATCCCGGGTAACGCTGGTCGTGGCTTTGGGGTCAACGAGCACGAGATCCGCAAAATAACCTTCCCGGATAAAGCCGCGCTGCTCGATTTGGAAACAAACTGCCGGCGCATGGGCCATTTTTTCCACAAGCTTTTCGATGCTGAGCTGTCCCTCGCGTACTTTTTCGAGCATGGCCAGCAAAGCATATTGAACCAGGGGGCCACCGGAAGGTGCCTGTAAATAAGCCTGGCTTTTTTCTTCGATGGTATGCGGGGCATGGTCCGTAGCGATCACGTCGATGCGGTTGTCGAGCACGGCCTGCCAGATCGCCCGGCGATCCTGCTCGGTTTTAACGGCCGGGTTCCATTTGATGAAATTGCCTTTTTCGGCATAGTCTTTATCGGAGAACCACAAGTGATGGATGCAGGCTTCGGCAGTAATGCGCTTGCTTTCGAGCGGGATGTTGTTCTCAAACAGTTCCAGTTCTTTGGCCGTTGAAATATGCAGGATGTGAAGGCGGGTGCCGAATTTTTTAGCGAGCCTCACCGCCATCGAGGAAGAAAGGTAACAAGCTTCTTCGCTCCGGATCAGCGGATGCATTTCCACCGGGATCTGCTCGCCGTACTTTGCTTTGGCTTCCTCCAGGTTGCGCCGAACGGTCGCTTCGTCTTCACAATGTGTGGCAATCAGCATCGGGGAAACCTGGCTGAACAGGTTTTCGAGGGTTTGCTCATTATCTACCAGCATATTTCCTGTGGAAGAGCCCATGAAGACTTTAATGCCGCAGACCTGTTTTGCATTGGTTTTGAGTACTTCTTCGATGTTGTCGTTCGAGGCCCCCATAAAAAAGGAGTAGTTTGCCGGTGAGCTCTGGGCGGCAATGTCATATTTATCCTGGAGCAAAGCTTGTGTCAGGGTGTTCGGAACGGTGTTCGGCATTTCCATAAAGGAAGTGATCCCGCCCGCAACCGCTGCACAGGATTCACTGTGGATATTTGCCTTGTGGGTCAGCCCCGGCTCGCGGAAATGTACCTGGTCGTCAATGCATCCCGGTAGGAGATATAAGCCTTCAGCATTGATTTCCTGCGCTTTTTCTTCCGTTTGAAGGTAAGAGCCGATTTGTGCAATGCGCCCATCCCGGATGAGGACATCGGAGATCGTTTGGCGGCCTTCGTTTACCAGCGTTGCATTTTTGATAAGGATCGTTGACATCAGAGATTCATTTTTTTCATTTTCCACACGCCATAAAACGCTTCCTTAAAAATCCCGGAAGACATTTTGGATTCGCCTTTCTGGCGGTCGATGAAAGTGATCGGCACTTCGATCGCGCGAAAACCGTGTTTCAGGGCAGCGTATTTCATACAGATCTGGAAAGCGTAGCCTTTAAAAGGAATGTTATCGAGCTTGATTTTGCGGAGCACTTCGTGGTGGTAGCATTTAAATCCGGCGGTGGTGTCTTTGACGCCGATCCAGAGGATCATGCGCACGTAGATCGAGGCAAAATAAGACATCAAAATGCGGTCCATCGGCCAGTTACTGATTTTCCCACCCTTGCAGTAGCGTGAACCGATACTGAAATCGGCCTTCCCGGCTTCGAGCGGTGCCAAAAGGCGACTCAGGTCGTCGGGATTGTGTGAAAAATCACAATCCATCTCGAAGATAAAATCGTAATTCCGTTCCAGCGCCCATTTAAAACCGTGAATATAGGCTGTTCCCAATCCGAGCTTTCCGCTGCGCTGTTCCAGGAAAAGTTGTTCCGGGAATTCCTGCTGCAGGATGCGCACCTGGTCGGCTGTGCCGTCGGGCGAGTTATCGTCAATGATCAGGATGTGATAGATTTCCGGGTACGCCACCAGCTGCCTGACCATCTTTTCGATGTTTTCAAGCTCATTATAGGTGGGGATGATGACTAGTTTTTTCGGCACCGAAACGATTTGGGAGTAAAAATAACTATATAAATTAAGATGGAAGGAGGGAGGGAATCAAAAATTAACGATTTTTTTGAAAGCACTTGGAAATGAAGAAAGGAATCTTAAGTTTTTGGGAAATAATTCATTCAATTCCCAAAATAAGTAAAAATTAAGGAAATCAATCCGGAAAGTTTTGCGGGTCGGATTTAATTTACTATTTTTGCAGCCCGATTCAGGATCAGAACAGAACAGGAACGGGGTGGCGGACAAGCGTGTTTGCCTTTAAAATTGAAATGATTGCGGATGTGGTGAAATTGGTAGACACGCCAGACTTAGGATCTGGTGCCGCGAGGTGTGTGGGTTCGAGTCCCTCCATCCGCACAAAAAACGAAATGGTGTCCGGCGCAGGTCGCGATGCCATTTTTTATTATTGGAAAACAAATAAAAACAAGCAGTTGAAATGAATGTAATTCGTGAAGACATCAATGCACAGACAGCGATCCTGAAAGTACAGGTTTCGCCGGCAGATTACCAGTCCAAAGTGGCCAGCACCCTGGACAAATACAGAAAGCAGGCAAAAATTCCGGGTTTCCGTCCCGGCAAAGTGCCGATGGGTATGATCCAGAAGCAATACGGGAAAGCTATTTTGGCCGAAGAGCTGAACAAGCTGGTAAACGACTCCCTGTACTCTTATGTGAACGAACAAAAAATCGAAATTTTAGGAAACCCGATCCCGAAAGAAGACATCGAAGTGAAAGGTGATTTTAATGCACCGTCTGATTTTGAGTTCGCCTACGAAATCGGTCTGACCCCAAAAATAGACATCAAGCTTTCCGCGAAAGACAAAGTGGATTACTATAAAGTGAAAATCGACGACAAATTGCTTGACAAGCAGATAGACGACCTCAGAAGACGTTACGGTAAGCTTGTGGGCTCTGACGCGGTAGGTGAGAACGACCTGGTTATGGCGCAGTTTGTTGAGCTGAACGACGATGAAACAATCAAAGAAGGCGGAATCCTGCATTCTTCAACCATTTCCGTTGAGGCCCTCGAGGACGCGAAAACCAAAAAGGCGCTGACCGGTAAAAAAGTAGGTGATAAAGTCGTTGTCGACCCGGCCAAAGTTTCCCGCGGTGAAAAAGATACGGCTGCGATGCTCGGCATTTCAGAAGAGCAACTGGGAACAATTTCCAAAAAATTCCAGCTGACGATCAACGAAATCCGTCACATGGAAATGGCTGAGCTGAACCAGGAGCTGTTTGATAAACTCTTCGGCGAAGGAACAGTGACTTCCGAAAAAGAATTGAAGGAGCGTATTTCCAAAGACCTGGAAAATATGTTCGCCAACGATTCCGACCGCGTGTTGATGAACACCATGTACAAATCCCTGATGGAAAACACGAAAGTGGAACTTCCTTCCGACTTCCTCAAACGATGGATCAAGCTCAGCAATGAGAAGCCGATCACCATGGAGGAAATCGAGCAGCAGTTTGACGGCTACGAAAAAGGCATGAAATGGCAATTGATCCAGGGACATATTTTCAAGGCAAACGACCTGAAACTGGAGCAAAAAGAAGTACTCGAGTTTACCAAAGGCTTGCTGGTGAATCAATATGCGCAATACGGCTTACCGGCCCCGGCCGATAAAGAGCTGACCGACGCCGCTAACCGCGTTTTGTCCAACCAGGAAGAATCCAACCGCGTATATGACATGATCGCCGAGGTGAAACTGACTGATTATTTCAAAAACACGGTAAAACTGAACGAAAAGATGGTTTCTTACGATGAATTCGTAGAACTCGCTTCGAAATAGATTTAGCTGAAAAATCAGCCTGATTTGTGAAGCCGTCCTTGAAAAAGGACGGCTTTTTTGTTGAAAAATTTTTTTTAGACCTTCATTTTCAACTAGAACGATTGTTTAGTGGCCTTCATCTTTTTTGTTAAGACTTGCTCCCTGTTTTTTAATACTTTGTTAATAAGCACGTAAAAAAATTACGCTGGAATGTCTTTATTTTTGCCTCATTATAAATTAACTAATACCAAAGTATTATGCGAAGAAACACTACACTGTTTTTCAGGCAACAGCTGAGGAACGCCGCGCGTAACCTCCGGTACGGGGCAATGATGATTGCTTTCGGTACCTTTGGTTATGTCTCGGCACAAACTACTGTTTTTACCGAATCCATGGGTTCGGTGGGAACTACTACTGCCATTTCGGCCCATGAGGCGGCGAATGGCTTTGACAACGACCTGTTTACCATGACAGGAACGGCTGATGTCCGCAACACACTGCCATCATCCGGCTACGGGGCTGCTTCGGGAGCGGCTAACATTTTTATTACCAACACGGCTGGGCGTACGTTCCAGATCGAAGGCATCAACACGAGCTCTTACGGGCCGATGGAATTGTCTTTCGGGATCAACAAAAGCACCACAGCCGGCACCGGTTCCGACCTGGTATTGGAAGTGAGTACGGATGGTATTTCGTACACGCCGGTAGCTTACCCGGTTTTGCCTACGGGGAGCGGAACGGCAACCTGGTTCTACCGCACAACAGCCAGCGGGTCCATCCCGGCTGCGGCTAACCTGCGCATTCGTTTTCGTGCCACAGGCTCAGCTACCCAGTACCGCATCGACGATGTGAAGCTGGTTGCGGCGGCAGGTTGTACCGACCCGACAATCAATCCTTCGGGATCGGTGGCGATCTGCCAGGGAAGCAGCGTAACGCTGACTTCCAGCCCGGGCGTTTCTTACCTCTGGTCGAACGGCGCCACCACGCAAAGCATCAGCGTAAACGCGGCAGGCAATTACTCCGTAACGGTTACGGCTGCCAATGGCTGTGTGGGTACATCTCCCGCAACGGCAGTTACGGTAAAACCTTTGCCTTCGAACGCAGTTAACGCAAGCGGCCCGCTTTCTTTTTGTGAAGGAGGATCGGTTGTACTGACAGCGGCTGAGAGCGGTGCGACTTATACCTGGTCAAACGGTTCCCATGCCCAAAGCATTACGGTGAGTACTTCCGGGACATTCAGTGTAACTGTAAGCGAAAATGGTTGTTCTGCGACTTCAGCGGCTATTGTTGTAACGGAAAATGACAATCCTGAGCCGGAAATTACCCTGGCTGGTGATCCTTTATTCTGTGAGGGTGGATCTGTTGGTATGAGCACAGGTTCCTATACTTCTTACCTGTGGTCGAATGGCGCAACTACACAAAGTACGGCTGCAACAACTGCCGGTTCTTACACCGTAACGGTAACGAACGCAGCTGGCTGCTCCGGGACATCGGATGCCGTAACTGTTTCTACACGTAGCTTGCCTATTATTTCTGCCGGAAGCGATGTTGCTGTCTGCGCCGGTGGATCTGCTGATTTACATGCTGCCGTTTACGCGAATGACCTCTTTATTTCCGAATACGTGGAAGGAAGCGGGAACAACAAGTATATTGAAATCTACAACGGAACTGCCAGTACAGTTAACCTGAGCAACTACCGTCTTCGCAATTACAGCAACGGAAACACGGTTCCGAATTTTGACAACCTGCTTTCAGGAACGTTGGCCCCAGGACAAACCGTAGTTTACGAAAATGCTTCCGCCAGTATTTACAGTGGTCAGGCAACCAGCCTTTCTTCCGTTGTTTTCAACGGGAATGATGCCGTTGTCCTGTACAAAATTTCAACGAACTCCAACGTGGATATCTTTGGCCGCATCGGGAATGACCCGGGAACTGCCTGGACAAGCGGAAGTACTTCTACCGTAAACACTACTTTGAGAAGAAAAACGTATATCTACAGTGGTGTTACCACGAATCCAAGCGGAACAGGTCCGGGCGCTTTCATTACCCTGGGTGACTGGGATGAGTATGCAATCGACGATGTTTCCGGTTTGGGATCACACAGCATTTCAGGTACTTTCACCTGGTCGCCAGCTACAGGCTTGAATACGACTTCGGGAGCAGATGTTACGGCAAGCCCGTCTGAAACAACAACGTATACGGTAACAGGAAACTTCGTTTGCTCCAATACAGACCAGGTAACAGTTACCGTTAACCCGAACCCGGTTGTAACTGCTGCAGCGGGAACAATCGCCTGCAACGGCGGAACAACGGAAGTGATCGTTTCTGCTGCCAACGGAACTGCTCCATACAGTGGAACAGGAACATTTACAGTAACTGCCGGAACATATACGTACACAGTAACAGATGCTAACGGATGTTCAGCTTCTACAACAATTACTGTATCTGAGCCAGCTGCTTTGGAAGCTTCTTCTTCTGCAACAACAATTGCTTGTAACGGCGGTACAGCTGAGGTTACCGTAAGCGCAAACGGCGGTACTGCTCCATACAGCGGAACAGGAACATTTACGGTAACTGCCGGAACATACACGTACACAGTAACGGATGCTAACGGATGTTCAGCTTCAACAAGCATTACAATTGGTGAGCCAGGTGCATTGAGTGCTTCCGTTGCTGCTATCCCGGCAAGCGGGATCAATACCTGTGCTTTCGGAACGGATGCCCAGATTGTGATCGGTTACGGTTCGTCTGCTTCAGCTAACCTGAACGGAAGCGCGAGCGGCGGTACAGGAGCTTACAGCTATTCCTGGAGCCCGGCTGCCGGATTGTCCAGCACTTCGGTAGCGAACCCGGTATTCACCCCGAACATGGCAAGCGGATGCAACGTTTACAACTTCACGCTGACGGTAACGGATGCGAACGGTTGTACAGCAACAGCAACAACCAGCGTAAATGTGGTGAATGTACTTTCTCCGAGCAGCAACCCGAAAGCGAAAAAGGTACTGATCTGTCACCGTACGAACGGCAGCAATGCTTCCGTAAACATCGAAGTATCTGAAAACGCTGTAGCGGCTCATTTGGCACATGGCGACTGCCTGGGTTCCTGCCAGTCGGCTTGTGGTGTGAAGAACAACAGCCTGCCGGTGATTTTTGCCGACGAGCATGAAGCACACGAAGGTGTTGAGCTTTATCCGAACCCATCCGAAGGTAAATTTACGGTAGCGATGCACCATGCTGATGCAAACAGCGCGGTAGAAATTGCGGTTTATGACCTGAGCGGAAAACTGATTCACAGCCAAAGCACTGCTTCCGGAGCTGAAGAGGTGAACGTAAACGTTGATCTTTCACAAACGGCTTACCAAAGCGGCCTGTACCTGGTGAAAATCAGCAACGGCGATCAGCAGTTCATCCAAAAAATGAATTTGAACAAATAACAGCTAAACCCAACCACTATTTCAGGAAAGGGGCCCTTCGGGGCCCTTTTTTAGTTGCTAAGTTAGGAGTTGGTGTTTCACTTAGCAACTCACCCACTCCTAACTTAGCAACTTCTAACTTATCAACTTATTTAATAATTCACTTTTGAGGGAACTTTTCAACAGTTTGCGGGATGCGGGTTGATTTTGCCGTAATTTTAGGCTTTAAATCCAATACGTATGAAATTGACAGAAGTAATCGGGGCGGTGGAACAATTTCACGATGCTTTCGGGATCCCGAATAATTATGCACCGACGACAGGACTGAGCCCGGAAGAGATTGAGCTCCGCTTTAACCTGATGCGGGAAGAAAACGAGGAATACCTGGAAGCGGCCCAAAAGGGTGACCTGGTGGAAATTGCCGATGCTTTGGGAGACCAGCTTTATATTTTGTGCGGAACGATTCTCAAACATGGCCTGCAGCATAAAATTGCAGAGGTTTTTGAAGAAATTCAGCGCTCGAACATGAGCAAGCTCGATGCCGAGGGGAAACCGATTTACCGCGAAGATGGCAAGGTACTGAAATCAGAGCTCTATTTCAAGCCGGATATTAAAACGATCCTGGAGAAGTAAATTTTGCTGTAAAACAACTGTTTCCAGCAGAAGGCGTAAATTTCTGACGCAGATAAACGCAAATTTAGGTGAGCCGGTTAACGGGACTGGACAGCTAAAATAGCGATGATGGCCTGGTGAATATCGGGATCGTCGGAATGGAAAGAAGCGATTCGGTCCAGGGTTTGAGAATCGCTATCCCGAAATAATGTAGCGTAGTTGAAATCACCGATTTGCTTGTAAATCCCAGCCAGCTTGAGGTAAAAATCGAGCTTGGCTTCATCTTCCAGGATTTCG
>CBINGV010000019.1:0-21400 GCA_966250255.1 uncultured Flavobacteriales bacterium
CTACAAATCCTGGTCCGGGTATAACGAAAACGGCGACGATGGAACAATGGAAAAAGGAAGCGATGGCAAGCGTTTGCCAACCTTCGGTGAAAACCTGCGCTATTTTGCCCGTTACCAGGTCAATTGGATGTACTGGAGATACTTCATGTGGAATTTCGCCGGAAGACAAAACGACATCCAGGGCCATGGCGACCAGATGCGCGGAAACTGGATTTCCGGTTTCTCCTCGATTGATAACAAGCGTTTGGGTGACCAGTCTGCAGCGCCAAGCTTCACGACGGACAACCCTTCGCACAATACCTTCTTCTTCCTGCCTTTGATCCTTGGTTTGATCGGTATGATCTTCCATTTCTACAAAGCGCCGAAAGATGCCTTTATCGTGTTGCTGACCTTTATTTTTACGGGACTCGCGATCGTGGTTTACCTGAACCAAAAGCCTTACGAACCGCGTGAGCGTGATTATGCCTATGCCGCTTCGTTCTATGCCTTTGCGATGTGGATCGGTTTGGGCGTGTATGCGCTTTACCAGGCCTTTGTTTCCTTCAGTAAAAAAGAATACCGCGGCAGCTTGTATGTGTTCGGCGGGGGCTTATTTATAGCGCTGATCGCCGACTGGATCTTTAACGGTAACATGGTAGCAACGATGTGCTGGGTGCTGATCAGCGCGCTGGCAGCCGTGCTTGTCTTCGGGATGAACCTGCTGGGCAAAGCCATGAAAAATGAAACAGGCGGGGCCGGAATTGCGATCCTCCTAGGTTTGACCGTTCCGATGATCCTGGCTGTTCAGGGTTGGGACGATCATGACCGAAGCGATAAAACTTCGGCGCGCGACCTGGCGCTCAATTACCTCGAATCCTGTACGAAAAATTCGATCCTCTTTACCAATGGAGATAACGATACTTTCCCATTGTGGTATATGCAGGAAGTGGAGGAGAAACGTACGGATGTGCGCGTATGTAACCTGAGCCTGATGCAAACGGACTGGTATACGGAGCAAATGATGATGAAAGCTTACGATTCCGATCCGTTGCCGATTAAATTCCGCGAGGATCAGATCATGATGTATGCGGGTAACACGGACATGGTTTACCTGTTCTCGACTTTCGAGCTGAAAAACTTTGGCCTGAACCCGGAAGTGATCAACAAGGTCCTCGAAATGAAGATCAAAAATAACCCGGCTGAATTCAAGCTGGCCTTCAATTCGTTCCGTACCGGCTGTGCCGGCGTAAGCCAGGCCATGACCGCGAAAAATCCGGCCTATACCCCAACGCTGTCGGCTATGCAGGCGCGTATGGCCTCGCCGATCGACAACCCGGGCGTGAAAGAGGTCAACAGTTTGCTGGATGATTGCATGGAGTTGTTACAAGCCTATTCTGCCGGTAATCTTGATGGCTCGGTAGATGCCCTGAACCAGTTGCAGCAGTCCATGAGAAGCTGGGAAACCAACTGGGATTACCTCCCAATGGATTTCGCCATGGAATTTGTGCGCAACGACGAAAACCAGGTGAGCTATGAAGGCCGCATGCTGCGCGTATTCCCCTCCAAAGGCTTTATCCTCCCGGTAAACAAGAAAAATGTATTGGCTTCCAAACTGGTTTCTGAAGCGGACAAAGCGAAAATCCAGGATGAGGTGAAATTCCGCATTGACAAGCAGGCGATCACCCGCGAACAGGTGATGATGCTCGATGTGATGGCGAACAACGACTGGAAACGCAACATTTACTTCTCTTCAATTGCCGGTTCGGATGTGTCTATCGCATTGTACACAAGCGGTTACATCAAGCAGAACGGGATGGTGTTTGCCCTGAGCCCGCTGCGCGACCAGCAAATCCTGGATACGGAGAAAATGTTTAAAAACCTGATGGAAGTTTACAGCTACGGTAAAATGAACCAGAAAGGTGTATTGACGGATTACTATACCCGTCGTCATACGAGCCAGTTCAGGGATCATTTCTCCCGCCTGGCGGATGCTTTATTGCGTGATGCGGAAAATGCCGAAAGACAGCAAAGCGTTTACGGCCCTCAGATTATTTCCCTGAAATCAGCCGGACGCGGACAAACAGCGGATTCCCTGCAGCAAGTGGTGGCGGATGCCCAAAAACGCACGGTGAACAATAAGAAAATGGCCATTGCCCTGATCAAGAAATCACTCGAAGTGATGCCGGTTGACCTGGTTATTGATTATGGGGAGCCTCAGCCGTCACGCGATGATTTCGAAGTATCGCAGGGTGTCAGCTACGCGAACTACGCCGACGGTGTGCTGCACGATTACGTGGGTATCCTTTACCGTGCCGGCGATAAGGCTGCGGCTGAGAAACTGGGAATGCAGGTTGCTGACCAGATCGAGAGCATTTTCAATTACTATGAGAAGAGCGATGCGATTTTCGCGACGGAGAATAAGGTGGACCTCGTTTCGGCATTGAACAATTACATGCTGCTGACGACGTTTGCCAATGATCCGGAGGTAGGTAATCCTTCCGGTAAACTGGCAAAGCGCACTACTGCGAAAATCAACAACCTGTATAAGCTGGTGTTCCCGCGCATTTACAAAGAATTAGCAGCAGAAGGACTTAAAAACCTCGAGAAAGACCTCAAAGGCCACCTCGATGCAGTTGGTATGCGCTACAATTTTGTTGAGAAACCGGTGCAGACAATGCCACAGGGCGGCGGCGATATGCAGCTGACCCCGGAGCAGATCAAAATGCTGATGGAGCAGCAAGGCGCTGAATAAATACAGTCCATGAGATTATTCAAAATCCCCAAATTGGCTTCGGTAGTTTATTCCAGGCGGATTTGGGGATTTTCTTTGTCCAAAAATGCCGTTTACCTGACCTTCGATGATGGGCCACACCCGGATATTACACCTTTTGTGCTGGATATCCTGAAAGCCCGCGGCCTGAAAGCGACCTTCTTTTGTGTGGGTGAAAATGTAAAACGTTACCCGGAAATTTTTGCACGCATCCAAGCCGAGGGACATGCGGTAGGCAATCACACGCAGAAACACGAAAACGCTTCCAAAACCAGTGCGGAACGCTACCTGAAATCGGTGGCGGAAGCCCACAGCCTGGTCCAAAGCAAATTGTTCCGGCCACCTTACGGCAGGCTTTCGCCGCGTTTGGCGCGTGTTCTTTCCAAAGAGTATAAACTGGTCATGTGGAGTTGGCTCTCTTATGATTTTGACCCGAAAACCTGCGTGACCGAAATCCTGTTCAAGGCCGAAAAACAAATCCGGGCCGGTGACATCCTTGTGCTGCATGATAACCCAAAAATTGCCGAAAAGCAGAAAGAACTGCTCCCGAAACTCCTGGATGTGCTGCAGGCAAAGAAGCTGGGGTTCGAAGTGATTGTTTAATGTGCTAATACTTTAATGTGTTAATATGCTAATACTTTAAATGTGAGGTCAAACCAATTAGCACATTAGCATATTATCACATTACGATATTAAGATTTTCGTTTAAAGATAGGGACGGTTGAGCAGGGCTCGCCATACATGATGCTTTTGGCCGAGGGCTGGATTTTTTTCATCAGCTCGGTCATTGCGAATTCGGGACTGCTGATGTCCGCGCAGCCCTTGATGATGTAACGCTTGGATTCGTATTCCGGCAAATCGGGGTTGAAGGCGGCAATTTCTTCGCGGATCAGGATTTTTTCGAGTTCATTTTTGCTTCCCACCACGTAATTTTTGACAATGCCTTCGAGCTGGGAAGCGATCAGCATGTAGGCCCAGGTCGGCACAATGGCGTCAGCCGTGCAATGAATGAACACATTCAGATCTTTGTACTCGTTCCAGTCCGTTTGTTTCACTGCTTCGCGAAAATCTTTCTCACGCAGCGCCAAACCCTGCCAAAGGTATTCTGCCAGGTCGATCTCCCGGATCGTGTTCTGGCGGGGCTTAAAATCCGCTAAATCGAGTGAAATTAATCCGCTTTCTGCTACTTTGTTCCTGATTTCTTCCATAATGTGTTCCTTACGCTTGTGCTTTGTATGATCGGGAGAATAAAATTACAACATTTTGCTGCTTCCGTCAAACAAAAAAGGTGTAAAAAAGGACAATGGATGTTTTTTATCCTTAATTTCGAAAAAAAATTACCGGTATGTACGCACGTTTTGCCCTGTTTTCGTTTTTGTTCCTCGTTTTATCCTGTACGGGCAACAGCGCCCTGGTTGGTAAATGGCAGCTTGCGGAAATCGATATCGAAAAGGCCATCGCTATTTTTGAGGACGAACAAAAAGAGTTTGCGCGCATGATGATGAGCGAAGCTTTTGAGAATGTAAAAGGAAAACTGACCCTGAGCTTTGAGGAGGATGGGAAATACAAAATCGAAACACCGTTGATTAACGGCGATATGAAATCCGAAAGCGGGAAATGGAAGCTCAGCAAGGACAACAAAAAACTGACCTTACATCCCAAAAGCTCGGATAAGGAAGTGCACCGCATCCTGGTGCTGACTGACAAAAAACTGGTGATGGAAATGAACCAGGCCGGATTCGGCAAAATGGAAATGACTTTCGAAAAAGAGTAACTGACAGGCTGTCAGCAAAATTTTTGAGGTATAATCTTTGACTGTAACCGGGTATGAAACAAGCCCGTACTTCTCCTTTCGGATCAACGATAGAAGCCTTTATGTATCCTTTCCTGCTCCTGGCCTTGCTGTGGAGTATTTACCTGGTGGAAGGCTTTTACCCGGATTTTTTCGTTCGCCTGGGAATTCTCCCGAAGGAGCTTTCCGGCCTGAAAGGCATCGTTTTTTCTCCTCTGATCCACAGTCCTTCCGATGTGATGCACCTCGTCAACAATTCATTGCCGGCAGCCGTTCTATTTGGCGCCCTGGTGTATTTTTACCGGCAGGTAGCCGTGCAGGTCTTTTTTCTTTCCTGGCTGCTGACGGGTATTTTTGTCTGGTTTTTCGCCCGGGATAACGGCAGTTACCATATCGGTTTCAGCGGGATGATCTACGCCTTGGCCGGCTTTCTGTTTACCAGCGGTACGCTGCGCAAATTCCGTCCGTTACAGGGGATATCCTTATTTGTGGCGTTTATTTACGGCAGCATGATCTGGGGGATTTTCCCCACGCAGGAACGGATTTCCTGGGAAGGGCATTTGTCCGGTTTGCTGATCGGGATCCTGCTGGCGTTCATCTATCGTAAAAAAGGCCCGCAGGCGCCCAAATACCAGTTTGAAATCGAAAAAGAGCTGGGTATCGAACCGCCGGACCTGGAAGGGATGTGGAACGAAAACATCCGCCTGGCGCAGGAACGCGAAGAAGAATTAAAACGACTTGAAGAAGAAATACGGCGGCAATCCGGCCATGTCCATTTGTTTACCGGCGAAGAACCCCGCATCGTATACGAGTTTAAACGTAAAACAGGAGAAGAGGAGGAAGAGGACCCGGAAAAGCCCGATGATCAGTCTTCCACTTCAGGGCGGTAAAAGAGGCGCGCAGTTGCCGTTCCTTTGGAAAGCTCTGCCCAGGAAGCAATATGGGCTTCGAGGCAGACATAGCCACAGGTTTTGAGTGAAATAAACTGGTCGGTGAGGTAAGTGGCCAGGTCCGAAATACCTTCGTTATGACCAATCAGGAGAATGTCTTTTTTGATCTCCAGGGAAGTGATGAAACGCAGTAAATCCATGTAGGAAGCATGGTAAAGATCATCCCAGAAATGGACGTTGGCCGTCGGGATTTTTGGGGCAACCAGCTCGTAAGTCTGGCGCGTGCGCATGCTCGAAGAGCAATGGACTTCAAAATTTTCGAGTTTTTCCAGAAAATCAGACATTTCAAGCGCCTGCTGGGTGCCTTTAGGCAGCAGTTTCCGGTCAAAATCACGCCCCGTTTCACTTTGCTGGTTGGTTTTGGCGTGACGTAGCAGATGTAGTTTCATGATGTTAAGGTTTAGGGTATGTATCTGTTTTGTAGCCTGGCATTTTAGGGTAAAATTTCCCCCGCCCGGATTTCGTATTTGCTGTTCAATTCAGCCAGCGTTTGCACCATCCCGTTGTAGTAAACAAGATCCGGCTGGTCTGAAAGCGCTTTGAACGACATACGCTCCGGCTGGCCTTCGTTGTTCTTTACCCACACTTTGAGGCGGTTGAAAAAATCCACTTCGAGGGCTTTCCCGGCCTCCTTGATGAAATGTACCGATTTGTCAATGGAACAGCCTGAGGAATTTGCCTGGGAGGTGTCGACGCCCAGGACAACGGTAAAATCATTGTACACATAGCCGCCGGCTGTCAGCTGGTTCCCGTGCGAAGCCCACTGGGCGGTAAAAGCATCAATCTGCTCCTGCAGCCAGGTTTTTTCGGTTGCGCTGAGCTGGCGGTCGGCCTGGTAAATCCAGACCCGGGTATCGGGTGGGAAGTTGTCGAGCTTCATCGGTTTATTATAAATCGGCTGCCGTAGCGATCAGTTCGGCTACATCCAGCACCTGGATTTCGGCTTCTTTGTTAAAGTTTTTCACACCGTCGGTCATCATCGTATTGCAGAACGGACAACCGGTTGCAATGATTGTGGCCCGGGTTTCGAGGGCGTCTTCGGTGCGTTCCACGTTGACTTCCTTGTTTCCTTTTTCGGCTTCTTTGAACATTTGTGCACCACCGGCCCCACAGCAGAGTCCGTTGGTTTTACAGCGTTTCATTTCGATCAGCTCGGCATCCAGCTTTTCAATCAGCGTGCGCGGAGCTTCGTAAATGTCATTTCCACGGCCGAGGTAACAGGGATCGTGAAAGGTGATCTTTTTGCCTTTAAAGGTCCCGCCGCCTTCCAGGCCGAGCTTGCCGGTATTGATCAGGTCCTGGATCAGCTGGGTGTGGTGGATTACTTCGTAATTTCCGCCCAGTTCGGGATATTCGTTTTTTAAGGTATTAAAGCAGTGCGGGCAGGCCGTCACGATTTTCTTCACTTCATAACCGTCCAGGACCTGGATGTTCATCATTGCCTGCATCTGGAAAGTGAATTCATTTCCGGCGCGTTTGGCGGGATCGCCCGTACAGCTTTCTTCCGTACCGAGAACGGCAAATTTCACCTGGCAGGCATTCAGGATTTTCACAACGGCTTTGGTGATCTTCTTGGCACGGTCGTCAAAACTGCCCGAACAACCTACCCAAAACAGGATATCGGCAGTTTCGCCGGAAGCCATCATTTCGGCCATGGTCGGTACATTCAGCTTATTTTCCATTTCGTTTAATTCTATCGGTATATTCCTTTTTAAAAACCGCAATCGTCAGCGGATGGCGGTAAATTTCTTTGTTATCGCCAGCCTGGCGGATGATCAGCTCTGTGTTTTGGGCATTACTTTGCGCAATGATCGTCAGCTTGTTGCTTTTACCTTCGGTGAATCTGATCTTGCAGCCTTCGGCATCAAAGGTGTATTTGCTCATGTCATCGAGACCTTTCACGGTAACTTCGTTCGGGTAGCCCTTAAAAAGCGTGTCTTTGAAGACGGCAAATTCCAGCGAAATTTTCTTTGGGTTTACCTTCACTTTTTTCTGGCCGAAAACCGGACCTGTGAGCAGCAATATGAACAACAGCGCGAATTTCATGTGAGCTTTAATTTTCGTCTTTCCAGTTCAGGCGATCAGCTGGTGAAAACTGCCACGGAGCGCCGTTGTTTTCAATGTTGGTCAGCATACCCGTAAGCTCAGCCGGCATTTTGGATTCTTCCATGACGAGGTAACGGCGCAGGTCGACAATGATCGCCAGCGGGTCGATGTTTACCGGGCATTCCTGTACGCAGGCGTTGCAGGACGTACAGGCCCACACTTCTTCCTCTTTGATGTAATCGCCGATCAGGCTTTTTCCATCGTCGTAATCTTTGCCGTGCTTGCGGTAATTGTCGCCGTATTCCATCAGGCGGTCACGCGTGTCCATCATGATTTTGCGTGGCGAAAGCAGTTTCCCGGTCTGGTTGGCCGGACAGGCTGAAGTACAGCGCCCGCATTCGGTACAGGTATAGGCATCCAGCAAGTTTTTCCAGCTGAGGTCTGTGACGTCTTTCGCTCCAAAACGCTGTGGCGCAGCATCCGCCGGGGCGGCGGCATACGGATCGGCGGTCGGGTCGAGCATGAGCTTCACTTCAGCGGTAACGGATTCCATGTTGGTGAATTTCCCTTTTTTCTCCAGGTTCGAATACCAGGTGTTCGGGAAAGCCAGCAAAATGTGGAAATGCTTGGAGTAAGGCAAATAATTCAGGAAGGCAAAGACCATGAAAATGTGACCCCACCAGCCGACACGCTCCAGGGTATGAAGGGTTTCGACGCTGAAGTTGTTGAACAGATTGTGGCCAAGGAAAGTCGAAAAGAGGAAACCAAAGCTGCCGCTGGCTTCCGAAGCATGGGAAGCGCCTTTCAGGTAAAGCGCTTCGTCGGCGCCATTCATCGTAAAAATACAAGTTACGAGAACAATTTCCATCAGGAGGATCAGGTTGGCGTCGCGGCTCGGGAAACCTTTCATTTCCGGATTCTGGAAACGCTTTACCTTGATGATGTTGCGGCGGGTGAGAAAAGCAATTGTTGCCACCAGGGCCAAAACGGAAAGAATTTCGATGAAGCTGATCATGAAGGTGTAAAAACCACCGAGCGAATCGCGGAAAATCCGGTGATGTCCGCTCAGGCCGTCGACAAAAATCTCGAGCAGCTCGATCTGAGTGATCACGAAGGCCACGTAGATAAAGAGGTGAAGCAGCGCCGGGATCGGCCGGGTAAACATTTTTTTCTGTCCGAGGGCTACCAGCAGCATTATCCGCCAGCGTTCGGCTTTATTGTCTGAACGGTTGATCGCCCGGCCCAGCATGATATTCTGGCGCACCTTGAGGATGTTCCAGGTAAAAAAGCCGATGCCGAGAATGGACAGTAAAGCAAATAAAATAATGGATACCATATCTGATTATTGAATTGAGTCTAAGAGTTGTCTTAATTTGCGTTCTTCGTTCGGAGTCAGGGCTACGCCTTTGGACTTGGCTCCAAGCACCGAGAAGTGGATGTAGCGCTCCGGGTGGAGTTTCAGGTCGGCCACGAGGTCCTGCAGCTCCTGGTTGGTTTTCACCAGCTCGTTGTAGAATGTTTCGTCTTTCACCAGCTTACCCAGGGTACCTTTTCCGCTCGAAGCATCAGCAAGGATGGTGTTGAGGGATTGGATGGTTTGTTTGGCATCGGCGATCACGGTTTTAAAATCCGCGGTCACCATATCGTCGGTCACTTTTTTCGTGTTCCCGATAATGGCGCGGATTTCCTCGTTGCTGCGCTTCAGGTTATTGGTGATCGATTCGACGTTATCAAAAATCTTGTTGAGGTGTATTTTTTCGGTTTGTACAAAGGATTCCACTTCCACGGCCACGTTCCCGAGGCGCTTGATGGCGATTTTCACTTCTTTCATGCTTTCTTCCAGCTCTGAAGTCGCGGTATCGTCCCAGAAAGAGGAAAGGGAAGTCACCACTTTGTCCACATTCGACATCAGGGATTGCAGCTTCTGGGTGATCGGGTCGGCATAGGCCTGGACCTGCTGTAACATATCCTGGGCAACTACTCCGTCGAGCTTGGCGCCCGGCTTGTAAAAACCTTTGGAAAGGTCTTCGGCCATGGTAATGATAATTCCTTTGTTGAAGAGGTCCAGCGAGCCGACTTTGATTTCGGAGCCCACCGGGATTTTGATGTTTTCGTCCTGGATGTTGAAGGTGATTTTTACCCGTTTGTCCGGTGGGTTGTTCACCACATAGTCCACGGAAATGATCTTGCCGATCGGGACCCCGTTCAGGGTCACAGAGCTTGCCGGCATGATTCCGCCGGAGTTGGGAAAGTAGGCATAGTAAACATCATCTCCTCCGAAAAAGCTGTAGCCCTTTAAAAAGTTGACCCCGGTAATGAGCAGGGCAATGGCTATGATCGCAATGAATCCACTTTTGACTTCCTTTGATATTTTCATGAATTAAACCGGATAAAATGATTTACTAAGTTTCAAAAATAAACATTTTTGCGTACACCCGTTTATTTTTCGGGGAAAATTCAGATTATTTTTTGATTTCCTTCAGGGCGGTATTGAGGTCCATTCGGGAGCCATTTTTAAAGGCAATTACAAAGGCATGCTGGAAGCCTTTTTCGCGCATTTCGTTCTTGTAGGAATTGGCATTCTGGAAGTCATTTTCGAAATTTCCGACAGCGTATTTGTAGAAGCCGTCCTGCTGGTATTCAAACACTTCCAGGCCCTTGAAACGGGAAGAGGTGAGCGGGATTTTTTTCTCGGAGGTTTCCACCTGGACCATGAAAAAGATGGAGTTGCCGTTTTTCTCCGGTTCCTTTTCCTTTTTTTCAATGGATTCGGAAACAACTTCCGGGGCCCTGGCGGGCTCTTTGGAGGTGTTCACCCCTTCGAGCTGGGTTTTGTATTTTTTGAAAGCTTCAAACATGCTTCCCGCCATTTTGTCCTGGTTTTCGCCGTTTGCCAGGAAGATTTCCTCCTGCGGGTTGGTGAGGAAGCCGGTTTCGATCAGCACGGAAGGCATGGTAGTTTTCCACAAAACAAGAAAGCCCGCCTGCTTTACCCCGCGGTCGTAGCGGCCCAGTTTTTTGAATTCGTCCTGCATTTTGGTGGCAAAAAGAATCGACTGGTCGAGGAATACCGCCAGCTGGATTTGCCGGGCAATGATCGCATCGGGTGTCATTTCAAAGTCTTTGTATTTTTCACCTTTATCGTCCTCGAGGGAAATGGCGCTGTTTTCGCGATCGGCTACTTTTTGCTGCGATTCGGTGCGGTGAAGTCCCAAAACATAAGTCTCGGAGCCAAAAGCCGATGGCGAAGCCGAATTGGCGTGGATACAAATAAACAAATCGGCTTTGTTGCGGTTGGCAAAAGCAGCACGCTCGCTGAGCTCCACGAAAACATCTTTGTCGCGGGTGTAAATCACCTTCACATCGGGATAACTCTCCTTGATTTTGGCGCCCAGTTTGAGCGCAATGTTGAGGCAAACGGTCTTTTCATTGGACGAAGCGCCATGACAGCCGGGGTCTTTTCCGCCATGGCCGGCATCAATACAGACCACCTTGATCGTGTTGTTTTGGTTTCCGGCTTCCAGGGGAACTTGCTGAGCGGATTTGGAAAGTGTCAGGGACAAGAGCAAAATTGTGGCACAAAATATGCACAATAATTTCATTTTTGATGAAAAGAAGTGGGTAATTTTATAGCTTTGCACTCGTTTTTTCATGGTTATACATTAACTTAAACAAAATTAACTTTTCTGAGTGTTCAAAAAACGGTCCATAAATCGAGTTATCTTCTGTTCATTGTTAATAATGTGGCTTCCGTTCTTTGGTTACAGCCAGAAAGATACCGTTTATACAACCGACCGCTCGATTGAAAACATCATCAAGGCCACTTCGCGCGATTCAATGATCCAGGACCGGAAAAACAACCAGCTCCATTTGTATGGCGAAGCCGTGATCTTTTACGAAGACATTGTGCTAAGCGCCGATTACCTGCTGGTGGATTTCAATAAAAATGAAGTGTTCGCGAGCTATTCCTATGACAAGGATAGCAACCGTGTCGGTTTGCCCAAATTTACCGATGGCAGCGAAGAAATCATTGCATCAAAAATCCGCTATAACTTCGATACGGAAAAAGGTTACATCCAGGAAGTGAAGCTCAAACAGGATGAAAATTACCTGTATATGGAGGTGGCCAAACGTCATGCGAATGAAGAAGTGCATTTCAGGCAGGGACGTTTCACCACCTGTGACCTGGATGAACCGCATTATCATTTTCAATTGTCGAAAGCCATCCTGATTCCTGAAAAACGGATTGTTTCCGGCCCGATGAACTTATGGATCAAAGGCGTACCAACCCCACTGGGACTTCCTTTTATGTTTATCCCGCAGAAAAAAGTCAAAGAACACAACAAGGGCTTTCTCTTTCCGCAAATCAGTGTGCAGTCTCCCTATGGGATGGGTTTTCAGAACCTGGGTTATTACCTGCCGGTGAATGACAGCCTGCACACGACTTTTTATGCCGATCTCTATACCCGCGGAACCTGGGGCGCGCGCAACCAGACTTCTTATAAGGTAAGGTACAAATACCAGGGCGACCTGAATGTCGGTTTCCAGCGCCTGAAATCCGGGTTTCTCGATACCCTGCCGATTAAAAAGATCACATTTGTCTGGACGCACCGGCAGGATGCAAAAGCGAACCCGCTCTGGAATTTTTCGGCGGGTGTGAACTTCATTTCGGATAACAACCCGAAAGCCAACCTCGATCCGCTGAACCAGAATTATTTCCAGAACAGCTTAAACTCGGATGTAAACATTTCCCGGATCTTTCCGGGTAAACCCATTACAATGGGCCTGAAGATTTCGGCGCGGCAAAACTCCTTCAGCCATAATTTTGCCGTTACGGCACCGGTGTACAACCTGAACGTGACGCGCTTTTCACCTTTTACCGTATTTAAGCGCAACAAAACCGGCCCCAAGCGCTGGTACGAACAGATTGCAATGACTTATAACCTGGAAGCGCAAAACCGGGCGACCTTCCAGGATACGCTGGTAAAGCAAAGGCGCTATGATCTTATCCGGGAAACTTTCCTGAACGGGGTTTCGCAAAGCTCTACCATGCAAACGACCATCGGTTTGTTCCGCAATACCTGGAAGCTGAATCCTTCGGTCTCGTATAGCAATAAAGTCAATTTCCAGCAGGTGAGCAAATCGTATGACGCGCTCAGCAATACCACGCTGACGGATACCATCCGCAAAACCGGGATGGCGCAAAGCTTTTCGGCAAATGTGCAGCTGACTACGGTTTTATATAGCTACTACCGCTTTGTGGGCAAAAATAAGCCTTTGCTGCGTCATATTCTGACGCCGAGCTTTAGTTTCCGTTATGTGCCCCTGCTCAACAAAACGCTGACGGATTCCGTGGGCTTTAATAAGGCACCGCTGACGTATTCTCCTTTCGAGCGAAGTGCTTACCCCGACGGAAGCACGGCCAACAGCGCCTTTATTTCCTTTGGGTTCAATAATACCTTTGAGCTGAAGCGTAAATCCGATAAAGACACCATTACCGGTTTTAAGAAAACCAAGCTGATCGAAGCGCTTTCCTTTACCGGTTCTTATGATATCCTGAAGGATTCGATGAAACTGAGCCGCATTGCATCCAACCTTCGGGTGAGCCCGGTGGATTTTATCAGCGTTGTGGCGAATGCTTCTTTCAGTCCTTATAATTACAATGATTCCACCAACCAGGAAATAGATCAGTATCTCCTGGGCAGTCGCGGACAGCTGGCGCGTTTGTATTCCGCTTCGGTGAATACGAGCTTCATCCTGACGACGCGGAAGGGGAGGGAAAAGATCAAACAGAACAGCTTTAACATCAACGAAAACTGGAATGCCGATTTTCAGTATTATGCGCTGCATCCCGATCAATGGATCGATTTCGAGATTCCCTGGCGCCTGACTCTAGGGCACATCCTGGACCTGACCCGTTCCGATACGCCTTTTACGGATAAGAGACAATTTAAAGAAACACAGACCATTTCCCTGAATGCCGATGTCTCCATTACCAAGCGCTGGAAAGTGCTCTGTGACAGCTATTATGACATAAAAACCGGGAAGGTCATCAATACCCGCCTGACCATTACCCGCAACATGCATTGCTGGAACCTGGCCTTCTACTGGACACCGGTCGGGCTCAATCAAAGCTTCCTATTCCGAATCAACGCAACCTCAAGTTTGTTCCAGGATGCCAAAATGGAACTACGGAAACCTCCTTCGATTTTTTAAGGGTTTTATCGTTAAAAAAACATAGTTTAACGAAAAACAAGCAGCTGAAAGTGCAATTTTTAACAAAAATACCCATAATATTCATTAAAAGTTAAGGAATATTCAGCCGGGTTAAGCCGATGAAAAAGCGGTCCTTTTTTGGTTTGCATGACTGGAAAATTCTTCTTAAGTTTAGCATACCAAAACACTGCCGGGTAATACCGGTCACACAATATCGCGCACTATGAGAAACTTTACCCATCAAGTAATCGCTATTACTGTATTTATGTTGCTCGCCTTCCATTCGCAGGCAACGAGAATCACGGCAAAACCCGGAGGAGGAAACTGGAACGCAAATAATACCTGGGACTTGGGAAGACAACCCACCTGTGGTGATACGGTTATTATACCGGCCGGCGTTACCGTGCATGTAGCAGCGAATGTTACGCTTGATGGGAATGGCTGTGCCCCGGTTACAATCCAGGTTTCAGGACGGATTACTTTTGCAAACGGGCGTAAAATCCGCTTGTCGGGAGGAGGTTGTATGCAGATTGCGCTGAACGGCCAGATCGTGCCTAGTGGTAATGGCGGCGGAAATTCCGAATTGATTGAAATCAACGGACAGGACTGGTGGCAGGCTGCCGACGGGACCCTGACCGGTTCGGTGGGAGGTATAAGTCTGGGTTGTGGTGTCGCTTTGCCGGTTGAGCTGGTCAACTTTTCCATCGAATACATCAATGATATGGCTGAGCTCAGTTTCTCAACGGCATCCGAGCGTGACCTGGATTATTTTGTGATCGAGGTTTCCCGCGATGGAAGCTACTGGCAGGAGCTCGGAACCATAGATGCGGTAGGGAATGCTACAACAACGAGCGATTATACCTTTGTAGATAAGACACCGTTTAACGGGACGAGCTATTACCGCCTGAAAGAAGTGGACATCAACGGCGTAAGCATGGATGTCGATGTGCTTGTGGGTCATTTCAATGGTATAAAATACCTCCTGTACCCGGTACCGGTAAACAAAAGCATGTTCCTTGAAGGGGCTTACCTCAGCGAATCAACCGTTCAGGTGATCAACAGCGTAGGCGATCTCGTGGATGTCAGCATGAACCTTTTTGGTGATAAGCTGAGCTTTGACTTTTCATCCGTGAAAAACGGGATCTATTACCTGGTAATCGAAAACCAATACACGAAAAAGACGGAGCGGGTATCGGTAGTTCACAAGTAAATCCTTTTAGCTTAGTGTTCGAAATCTGGTTGTTTAACGTAAAATTTAATTTTTAACGGGCGCGTAGTGTTTATATGCAAAGAAGTTCTATTTTTGTACGGAAATTACTAAAAAATAAGCTTATGAAAACTAAATTTACGCTTTTACTCTTCGGTGCTATGTTCTTTATCATGAGTGCCTGCTCCGGTTCGGATGTGGATGAGCGCTTTGTGAAACGCTGGACACTCACCGAAGTGGTAGGTTTCGGCCCTGAGAAAGATCAGATCCTGGGGGTGAACAACATTTTCTTCGATTTGCGTGACGATGAAACTTTTGACGCACGCTGGTACAAAGAAGACAGTGACACCGACTTTGAAGATTTGAGCGGCAAATGGCTGACAACAAAATACGGCGATAAAATGGACTTGTTTCTATTTTACGGACCAGGCCAGAAAAAATCCAAAATCTTTACCGTGACAAAAGTAGAAGATAGACTGATGGTAATGAACCTCTCGAATATCGATCACGTTTTCACAGCGAGATAATTTGAACTATATTATAAAAATGGCGGCCTTTTCGGGCCGCCATTTTTTTATCCATAGATTCGTGAATTCGTAGATTAATTCACGAATCTACGAATACATGAATCCGCCGCATGGCGGAAAATTCTTCATTTTCCATTCTCCATTTTCAATTCACTTCACCATCCAGGAGCCACCCACCGAAATCACGTTGGGAAGTGTTGCATAGGAAGCATAGCTTTCCGCATTGACCCCGCCCGTTGGGCAAAATTTCACATGGGGAAATAATTGACCGTAGGCTTTCAGGGCTTCGATACCGCCAAAAAGATGGGCCGGAAAAAATTTAAAAGTATCCCAGCCATGCTGCGAAGCACGAACGATTTCACTCGGTGTGGCCACCCCCGGGATAAAAGCTGTTTTGCAGTGGTCAAAAGCTGCGATGAGCTCATCGCTGAGGCCGGGACTTACCATAAAGTCCACCCCGATTTCTTCTGCTTTTTGGATGTGGTCGGGATGCGTAATCGTTCCTACACCGATACTAAGTTGCGGGCCGTAAAGCTCTTTGGTCGCACGCACGGCATCAAAGGCGATTTTTGTGCGAAGCGTAATCTCCATGCAATGGATGCCTTGTTTCAGTAGTTTTTCCACCAGGGGATCAATTTCCCGCAAGTCATTAAAAGTTACTACGGGGATAGTTGGATGGTTTGATAGAATGCCCCGGATATTGTTTTGTTTTGTTGTCATGATGCAAAAGGTTTAAAATAAGAAGCTGGCGCCTTCCTCGCTGGAACGCACAATCTGGCGCATATTGGCAAAAAGCTCACGTCCCAGTCCAAAGGTACCGGAATTGTCTTTGATCCGAACCGGGCGGGCATTCACCTCGTCAAAGTTAAGGCATTCAAGCGTTCCGCTGACAGCATCAAGTCGCAGCAGGTCTCCCGTCCGGATTTTTGAAAGCGGACCGCCGTCTTTGGCTTCGGGTGTTAGGTGAATGGCAGCAGGTACGCGACCGGAAGCGCCCGACATCCGGCCATCGGTCACCATCGCGATTTTGAAGCCCCGCTTCTGCAAAACCGTGAGGGTAGGAGTGAGCTGGTGTAATTCAGGCATTCCGTTGTATTTTGGCCCCTGGAAAGGCAATACGGCAATAAAGTCCTGCTTGAGCTCTCCCGCCTTAAAGGCTTTGATTAAATCTTCCTGTTCGTCAAAAACGATGGCAGGAGCTTCAATAAGCAGATTTTCCTCGCTGACAGCTGCTGTTTTGATGACGGAGCGGCCCAGGTTGCCCTGTAGCATCACCAGTCCGCCGTGCGTGGAAAAAGGATCGTCAGCCGGACGGAGGATGGAATCATTGAGGCTTTGCTGCGAACCTTCAACCCAAAGGAGCCCGCCGTCTGCTATCTTTGGCTCACGTGTAAACCGGCGCAGGCCGGGGCCCAGTATGGTTTGTACATCTTCGTGCAACAGGCCTTTGTCCAGGAGGGTGCGGATCACGAAAGCCATGCCGCCGCTGGCGTGAAAATGGTTCACATAGGCTGCGCCGTTCGGGTAAACGCGGGCGAGTAAAGGAACGACGGCCGATAAATCCGAAAAGTCCTCCCAGTTAATCGCAATGCCGGCTGCCTGTGCCATGGCGATGAGGTGCAGCGTATGGTTGGTCGACCCGCCGGTGGCCAGCAGGCCGATGATGCCGTTTACGACTACTTTTTCATCATAAATGTGACCTAATGCCTGTTCAAAGGACCGCTTTCCGACATTTTCCGCCAGGGTTTTCACCGCGGCTTCATCCAGTAAATCGCGTAAAGGCGTCCCCGGGTTCACAAAACTCGATCCCGGGAGCTGAAGGCCCATGATTTCCATGAGCATCTGGTTGCTGTTGGCTGTGCCGTAAAAGGTACAGGTGCCCGGTGAATGATACGAAGCTGCTTCGCCTTTCAGAAGCTCTTCACGACTGATTTTCCCTTCGGCGAAGTCCTGGCGGATTTTGGCTTTTTCCTCGTTGCTGATCCCGCTCGGCATGGGGCCGCCAGGCACAAAAACTGTCGGTAAATGGCCAAATTTCAGGCTGCCCATCACCAGGCCGGGAACAATTTTGTCGCAAATCCCGAGGCACAGTGTCCCGTCAAACATGTTGTGTGTCAGGGCGATGGCGGTGGAAAGAGCAATGACGTCGCGGCTGAAAAGCGAGAGCTCCATGCCCGGCCGCCCCTGCGTAACCCCGTCGCACATCGCCGGTACGCCCCCGGCCACCTGGGCCACGGCACCATATTTACGGGCATATTCGCGTAGTTTTTCCGGGTAATGCTCATAGGGTTTATGGGCGGAAAGCATATCGTTGTAGGCGGTCACAATCCCGAAATCCGGTGTGCGCATTTCGGCCAGCTCGGCTTTTTCGGAGCTGACACAACCCGCAAAGCCGTGGGCGAGGTTGCCGCAGCTGAGCACAGAGCGGGAAAGCCCCGTGTCGAAAGCAGCCTGCATCTGCCGGAGGTAATTTTGCCGGCTGGTTTTACTGCGTTCAATGATCCGTTCGGTAACTTCTATAATCCGTTTATTCATAATTTTTGTTCACTAAAATAGGTTTCAATATTCCTGGCATTCATAAAATGGCTGACCGGCAGGTTTTTTTCGGGGGCTTCGTTCAGGACTTCCAGCTTGCTTTTCCCACTGATCAACAGGTAAATTTTCCGGCTTTCAAGGATCAGTTGTTTGCTGCAGCTGATGCGTTGCTTGGGGAAAGCGGGTGCCCGGGTGCTGAGCAGCTTGCTTTCGCTGCCGTTGTTAAGCTCGGTCTCGGACGCCGGATCGCCGGGAAAGAGGGAGGCTGTGTGGCCATCGTTTCCCATGCCCAATACCGAAATGTAATTCCCGGCCCGGAGCAATTCCCGGTAGCGGGTATCGGCTTGCTGCCGGTTCCGTTCTTCGGAATCAAGGTCGTAAACCATCCCGGTAAACTGAGCTTTGGCGGCCAGCTCCCGGAGCAGGTGCTTGCGTACCAGTCTTTCGTTGCTGTGTTCGTCGCCCGGGGCTACGAAACGCTCGTCAATGAGGCCGATTTGTACCCGTTTCCAGGCTATTTTACTCAAAGCCAGTTTGGCAAAAAGACCGATGGGGCTGCTTCCGCCCGAAACGAGCAGTGTAGCCTGGCCATATTCGTGGATCAGGGCGTTCAGGTCCTCTGAAATATGCCGGGCGAGCGCAAGCTCCAGCACTTCAGCTTTATCGTAATGAATGACTTTCATACTTCAGGCTTTGGTTACCCAGGTGTCTTCACCCTGCATCACACTGTCGCCCGGTCCCCAGCTCCCGGCTTCGTAGAGTATATTCTGCATATTTGTTGCGTTCCAGTTGTTGGAAATCGACTCAATCCATTTCCAGGCCGCCTCCAGCTCATCCTGGCGCATAAATAAGGTTTGGTTTCCGCGGATAACATCAATGATCAGGCGCTCGTAGGCATCAGGGAAACGTTCCTTGAAAGAATCTACATAATCGAGCTTCAGGGAAATGGGTTTGTAGCGGTAGCCGCCCGGCCCGGGGATTTTGGTCATCTGGACGAGCTCAATGCGCTCTTCGGGCTGCAGGCGGATGATCAACTTATTATTAGACAGTTTTTCCTGCGATGGAAAGATGTTGTGTTTTACGCTTTTGAAATTGATTACGATTTCGGAATAGCGTTTTTTCATCCGCTTACCGGTACGCAGGTAAAAAGGAACGCCTTTCCAGCGCCAGTTATCGACAAAGGCTTTGATGGCCACAAAAGTTTCGGTTTTGGAAGCATATTTTTCGATGTCTTCCAGGTAGGAATTAACTTCCTCGCCGTTAATGCTGCCACGTGTATACTGGCCTTTGATCGTATCGGTGAGCACGGTTTTTTTATTGAAATGGCGCAGGGCATGCAGCACTTTCAGTTTTTCGTTCCGTACTTGGTCGGCCTCGAGGATGTGGGGAGGTTCCATGGCCACGAGGCAGAGCAGCTGAAGCAAATGGTTCTGGACCATGTCGAGCAGTGCGCCGGCATGATCGTAATAACCGGCACGGTTTTCGACGCCGATGTTTTCCGAAACGGTGATTTGCACATTGTCGATGTTTTCGCCGTCCCAAGCCTTTTCAAAAAGGTTGTTCGTGAAACGGAGCACCATCAGGTTCTGCACGGTTTCTTTCCCCAGGTAATGATCGATGCGGTAAATCTGGTTTTCCCGGAAGGCAAGGCTGATAGCTGCATTGATCGCATTCGACGATTCGAGGCTGAAGCCCAGTGGTTTTTCCAATACGACTTTACTGTGCGCATCAATCAGGCCCGTATTTTTCAGGGTCCGGGCGATTTCGCCGAAAGCCGAAGAAGGTGTAGAGAAATAATAAATATTTTGAAATCCCGCAAAATCCGCCAGGTAGGCGCTCAATTCCGCATAGCCTTTTTCGGAGTGTTCGCGGATATGGACCAGTTTTATTTTTTCCAGGAAATGCCGGATGTCTGCGGCGTGTTTTTCGACCCCGGTGATGGAGTTGGCAATGAAGCGCTCGAGCTTTTCGGAAAACTCCAGGCTTTCGGGTTCTTTGCGCGTAATGGCAACAATATGAAAGGGATTGTCAAACTGACCATCGAGAAAGCGGTGAAATAGGGCGGGATAGATTTTTCTCAGGGCGAGGTCGCCGTCGCCGCCAAAAACAATGATGTTAAAAGGTTCGAATTTTTCTGCGTGTTTTGTTTTTTTGTTCATGTATGGAGTTCCTCTCTGTAAAAATTGAAATTCATAACTAAGTTAATTATTTTATCGGATGAAAACAAATTGTTCCTGAAAATAGAAAGAGTAGCTTGTTTTTTGCCACGTTTTTTTGCCACGAAGGCTCAAAGGCACGATGTCAGCACAAAGATATCTTGAAATGCATGCGCGTGGATGAGTTCTTGAGTTAGTAGTTTCTGAGTTATTAAGTTAGGAGTCTCTTAAGAATAAGGTCTTCATTCAAATCTTCGTGCCCGCCTGGTGTCTTCGTGGCTTTGTGGCCAGGTAAATAGCTAAAACAAAAAATCCGGCAGGATTCCCACCGGATTCAGAAAGCGTTTCTGTGTTTTTATTTCTGCGGCCTGAAAAACTGGACGGTGCCTTTGGTGACAAATTTCAGGTCGAGGTCGTCAATAGCGACCTTGCGGCCGTGCATGTTGGTGTTTTGTTCGGCTACCTTGTACACACCCGTTGAAAGGACTTCATAAACCACCGCCGTATGGTGTTCGAGCTGGATGGTGTAGGATTTGAACTCGTCCTCGTAATCGATGGTCACATTTTCAAACTGGATGATGTCGCCGGGTAAAACCTGGTCTTTTTTGTAATCGATGCGTTTACCGAATTCGTATTTCCCGTCCCATTTGGCGCCGTTTTCAGTCAGGGGGATCTGGACTAAATCCCAGCATTCGCCGCGTCCGACTTTTTTGCCGATGTTCTGGTTGACGTAATCAATAATTTTCTGGTTCAGTTCCGGGAGTTTAACCGCCGGCTGTTTCTGACCGAAGCCATTCAGGCCGGCCAGGACAAAAAGGAGGGATGCTAACAGTTTCATTTCTCAAGTATTTCAATTATGGGTTGCCCGGTGCAGGCATTCGGTCGTTGAACCTGCAAAATAAGTGCCAAAGTGGCCGTAATATCAGTGATTTGGACCTTTCTGTATACATTTTGCACAGGAATGTTTTTCCCGTACCATAAAAGTGGCACTTGTGTGTCGTAATTAAAGGCCGAGCCGTGGCTGGTTCCCTTGTGTGTCAGCTCATTCAGCTCACTTTTTGGCAGGTAGCCCGGTTCCAGGATAAAAATAAGGTCGCCGCTGCGGTCGTAGCGATAGCCTTTTTGGACCAGCTCCAGCCATTCGTCGCCGCCGTCGGGGTCAAGCAGCTGCTCGGAGGTGTAAGCTTTTTTAATGCCTTTTTCTTCCAGCAGGACCTGGTAA
>CBINGV010000020.1:0-20749 GCA_966250255.1 uncultured Flavobacteriales bacterium
AAGCTTCAAAAATTACTGTATGAACGAATTTGGTAAAAAAGGAAAAAATGCCGATTTGAACGCGAGTCTCGGGCTGAACAACCTGGGCAATGTATTTTGGAATTTGTCTCCCGCAGAATTGGTGGAAGACACAGTTATCAACGGACAAGGGATTCTTACAGACACAGGTGCTATTGCAGTTGAAACAGGTGAATTCACAGGCCGGTCCCCAAAAGACCGTTTCGTGGTTTGCGATGAAAACACAGAAAATTCCGTTTGGTGGGGGGATGTCAACATTAAGTTTACGCCTGAAAAATTCGAAAGCTTGTACCAGCGTATGAAAGCTTACCTGACGGATAAGGATATGTATGTCCGCGATGCTTATGCCTGCGCCGATCAGAATTTCCGCACGAATATCCGTGTGGTAACCGAGTTCCCGTGGTCCAACATGTTTGCCTACAACATGTTCCTGCGCCCGACAGACAATGAAATTGAAGATTTCGCACCGGACTGGCACATCGTATGTGCACCGGGTTTCAAAGCTGATCCTGCTGTAGACGGGACCCGTCAGCACAATTTTGCGATCCTGAACTTTAGCCGTAAAATGATTCTCATCGGGGGTACAGGTTACACCGGTGAGATCAAAAAAGGAATTTTCTCCGTATTGAATTACGTCTTGCCGCACGAAAGAAATGTATTGTCCATGCACTGCTCCGCAAACATCGGAGATAAAGGCGATACGGCTATTTTCTTCGGCTTGTCCGGTACCGGGAAAACCACTTTGTCTTCCGACCCGAAGCGTCACCTGATCGGTGATGACGAGCACGGCTGGTCTGACAATACCGTATTTAATTTCGAGGGCGGATGTTACGCTAAAACCATCGACCTGAGCCGTGAGAAAGAGCCACAAATCTACGACGCGATCAAATTCGGGGCTATCCTGGAGAACATCGGTTTCGTGGACGGAACTTCCACCCCGGATTACGAAGACGGTTCCATCACCGAAAATACGCGTGTATCTTACCCGATCCACCACATTGATAACATCGCGGTTCCTTCCATTGGAAGCGCTCCTAAAAATATCTTCTTCCTGACGGCGGACGCCTTCGGGGTATTGCCTCCGATCTCCAAACTGACGAAAGAGCAGGCCATGTACCATTTCATGTCCGGGTATACTGCAAAAGTTGCCGGTACGGAAATGGGGATTACTGAGCCTACTACAACGTTCTCCGCGTGCTTCGGAAAAGCGTTCTTACCGCTTCACCCGGCAAAATATGCCAAATTGCTCGGCGAGAAGCTGGAGGGTACGGACATCAACGTATGGTTGGTGAACACAGGCTGGTCCGGTGGTTCGTTCGGTGTTGGCCAGCGTATGAAATTGTCCTACACCCGTGCGATGATTACAGCTGCTTTGGAAGGCAAACTCGACAGCGTTGCTTTTGAAACCCTGCCGGTATTTGACCTGGCGATGCCAACTTCCTGCGAAGGTGTTCCGGCTGAGATCCTGAACCCGCGCGGTACCTGGGCTGATAAAGCAGCTTATGACGAAACAGCCAACAACCTGGCTGCTCAATTCGTGAAAAACTTCGAGCAATTTGCTTCCGAGACTTCAGCCGATATCCTGGCTGCCGCCCCGAAAGTGATGGCTTAAGTCAATTCATAATCAAATTGCAGGAATCCCTGTCCGTCAGCCGATGGATGGGGATTTTTTGACTATGTAAGACATCAAAAAATATAAATCAGCGTCAATCTGCAGGAAAAGCAAGCGGAAAGATCTTCCAGAATTCAGGTAATCCTGCCCGAAGCTGGATTTTTTCACCGGAGAAAGGTTGCGTAAAGGCCAGTGAAAAAGCGTGCAGGAACAAATGACGGATCCCGAATTTTTCGATGAACATGTGGTTGTGGTGCCGGTTGCCGTATTTCGGGTCGCCAATGATCGGGTGACTGATTTTGTTGGCGTGAATCCGGAGCTGGTGCATCCTGCCTGTTTTCGGTGAAAACTCCACTAAGCTGTAACGTGCCGTTTCGTAGGGAACAACAGGGATCGGCAGCTCGAACTGCTGCAGGCAGCGGAAATGGGTGAGGGCTTCTTTGTAATTACCACGATCGTTTTTGACCGGCGTGTCGATGGTCCCGGATTCAGCGACATGGCCACGGAGTAAGGCGAGGTACTTTTTTTCAATTCCCCGGCTTTCGAATAATTCCTGGAAGGGGGAAACGTATTTCTTTTCTTTGGCAAAAAGGATCAAACCGGAGGTTTTGCGGTCGAGGCGATGCACCGGGTAGGCCTTTTTCCCGGATTTACGGAGCTGTTCGGCGAGCGAATCTTCCTCAATGTTACGGGCGTAATAGGAGTGGTGCACCAGTAAATCCGGAACTTTGTTTACGACGATACACTGGGCGTCTTCAAAAATGATTTCCGGAGCAGTTTGATTCATAAATTCCCGGCTAAGATAGCGATTTTGAGCTATTCCGCTTCGTCAAGCAAGGTTGAGGTAGGGGCGGGAGCTTTATAAACAATAGCGTAAGCAATGATGATATTTGCCAGGCTGAAAGGCAATGCAAGGTAAAATCCGGAAAGCATTTTGTCACCAATTGGTCCGCCGCTGCCGCCGATATTGCCATAAGCGAGCAGGATCAGCGAAACGATTAGAAAGCCCGATGCGGTAATCGGAAAAACAGGCTCTTTGGGTAAAAAATGCATGCCACAAAGAAGAAAAACCTGGATGACGATGTTCGAAATCCCGAAGTTGGACCCGAAACCGTTTATTATTTTAACGTAACCGATCTCGGAATCTGCGTAAATCCGAATCACACCCAATTGGTGACGACTATATTCCATATTGCCCACCCAGCTGTGATGATAAGGGAAAAACAAGGAACAAAAAAGGACAATGAAAATAAAAAGCGATAAGGTTTTTAAAACAGTGTGGTTACGCATAAAGTCAGTGTCTTGAGTTCATGTCATGGAAATTTTTCTTTTTCAATTTGCTCTTATTCTTCTTTTGTTTGAAAGCTTTGTTGCGATGGCCGACCGCGCCTGAGTGGCGGTTTCGAAACCTTTTTTTACCCACCCGGTTTCGGTGTTGTTTGTTGAATTTGTTGCTTATTTTAAAGGTCTTCCGGAGAACTTTCGACTGGAATTTGAACTTTCTGCGTTTGGGTTTTTTGGATTTGCCTTCCCCTTTCCCGCCGATTTCGATGTTTTGTGGCTCACGACAGGAAATTGTATCATTTTCACTGCTGAATATAAAAGCAGAGCTCAGCAGAAATAGTGTGCTGAGTAAAATGTTGATGTAACTATTTGTTTTCACGAAACGGTTCATTGCGAGTGTTCTACGCCCGGAACTAAAAAAAGTTACTTTTCTTTCGAAATTGCAATTTATAACGGGTCTAAATTAATGGGGCTTTTCAGAATTTTTGTTGTAATTTTGTAGCAGGAATGCATACAAGCATGACAAAAAAATGGAATTGGAAAACAAAATAGTGGATGTCCTCAAAACGATCTACGACCCCGAAATCCCGGTCGATATTTTCGAATTGGGCCTGATTTACGAGGTAAAGATTGAACATGAGGGAGAAGTCTATATCGATATGACGCTGACCTCGCCGAATTGCCCGGTGGCTGAAAGCCTTCCGAAAGAGGTGGAAGATAAAGTCGCTGCGGTGGAAGGGGTGAAATCAGCAAAAGTCAACATTGTTTTTGACCCGCCCTGGGACAAGGACATGATGAGCGAAGAAGCCAAACTGGAATTAGGATTTTTATAATTAATATTTCCCTCCTTGAGGAGGGATGAAGGGAGGTGACCGCGAAGGATTAATATCATTGAGTCACCCTCCTTATTCCTCCCTCGAGGGAGGAAAAAAATGAATACCATGAGAAGAGTAGTTATAACCGGAATGGGCGCCCTGACACCGCTTGGAAACGATGTTGCAAGTTTCTGGAATGCAGTGGAAGCCGGGAAAAGCGGCGCGGCACCCATTACCAAATTTGATACGGAAAAATTTAAAACGCGCTTTGCCTGTGAATTGAAAGGCTTTGATGCCAAAGCGCACTTTGATGTCAAGGAATTGCGCAAATACGACACCTTTTCACAGTATGCGCTGGTGGCGGTTGACCAGGCGGTTAAAGATGCTAAAATTGATTTTGAAGCGCTCAATAAGGATCGCATTGGCGTGATCTGGGGTTCCGGAAACGGAGGGATCCAGACTTTCCAGGACCAGATGATGGAATTCTGCGCCGGGGATGGAACACCGCGTTTTACACCTTTTTTCATCCCGCGGATCCTCGTGGATATTGCTTCGGGAATTATTTCCATTAAATATGGCCTGCGGGGGATCAATTTCTGCCCGGTTTCAGCCTGTGCGACTTCGAATACGGCTTTGATCGAAGCCTTCAATTACATCCGCTGGAACAAGGCTGATATGGTCATTTCCGGTGGTTCCGAAGCGGCGATCAACGAATCGGCGATCGGGGGGTTCTCTTCGGCTAAAGCCTTGTCTTCCCTGAATGATTCACCTGAAACGGCCTCCCGCCCGTTTGATGTAACGCGCGACGGTTTTGTGATGGGAGAGGGCTCCGGTGCTTTGATCATTGAAGAATACGAGCACGCGGTGAAACGCGGCGCCAAAATTTACTGTGAAATCGTGGGCGGCGGGATGGCAGCCGATGCCTATCACCTGACCGGGACACACCCGGAAGGAGATGGCGCCGTTTTGGGCATGAACCTCGCAATCGAGGAAGCAGGCATTACAGCGGCTGATGTGGATTACATCAACATGCACGCCACGTCAACACCACAGGGTGACGTCAGCGAATTAATCGCCGTAAAACGCCTTTTCGGATCGCGCCCGTCTTTGAGTATTTCCGGTACGAAATCCATGACCGGCCACCTGCTTGGCGCTGCGGGTGCCATCGAAGCGATTATTTCCGTGAAAGCCCTGGAGAAACAATTGGTTCCACCGACGATCAACACCACGGAGATCGAGCCGGAATTTGCCGGGGATTTTCATTTTCCGCTGGGCAAGGCCGAGCCGAAAGAGATGACCTATGTCATGAGCAATACTTTTGGGTTTGGTGGTCACATCGCGAGCGTGCTGTTCAAGAAGATCTGATTATTTGGCGAACATCAGCAGAATTTTTAAACACATAGGGCACATAGATTATTCTGAAATTAGCAGCTGGGCAGGAGTATTAAAGCTTGTGTAACTCAATTTTCAGATTGCAGATCACTAACCGGGTTCCTGTCTTAATTGTGGTATATTCCATTTTGACTTGATACAATCCATCTAAAATTACTAAAAATCGCAAATAATGTGTATGTTTGTTAGCTTTAAACAAAAACTACACACATGAATTCCTTATTCCGGAAAAAATCAGTTGCTGATATTCAGAGACAAATTGCAGAAAATGGAAACCAGGACGGTCATGCCCTTGGGAAACATTTGGGTGTGAGGGATTTGACGGCTTTCGGAATTGCGGCCATCATTGGCGCCGGGATTTTCAGCACGATCGGTTTGGCGAGCTATGATGGCGGTCCGGCAGTAATTTTCCTCTTTTTGTTTACAGCCCTGGCTTGTGGTTTTGCCGCTTTTGCCTATGCAGAGTTTGCTTCCATGGTGCCGGTTTCGGGGAGTGCTTACACGTATTCCTATGTGGCTTTCGGTGAAATTGTCGCCTGGATCATCGGCTGGGCGCTGATCATGGAATATGCCATCGGGAATATCACGGTGGCGATCTCCTGGAGCAATTATTTTACGGGATTCCTGGAAAACCTGCACATTGATGCGATCGGTTTTAAAGGGATCCACCTGCCGGCCTGGTGCCAGATGGATTACGTTACGGCCAGCAAAGGCTACCAGGAAGCAATGAATTTACTGGGCTCCGGGAAAAACTTCGCGAATCTCGACGGCTCGTTGCAGGAAGCGTATTATGCCTGGACCTCGGCCCCGAAAATCGGCTCTTTTCACCTGGTGGCCGACCTGCCGGCGCTCTTCATTATTGTATTGATCACCTGGCTGGTTTACCGGGGGATGAAAGAATCGCGCAATGCGAGCAACGTGATGGTGATCATCAAGCTGGCGATTATTTTACTGGTGATTGCCGTTGGGATTTTCTACATTGATACAGCAAATTGGAACCCGTTTGCCCCGAATGGCATCGGCGGCATCCTGAAAGGCGTTTCAGCGGTGTTTTTTGCTTATATCGGCTTTGACGCGATCTCTACAACGGCGGAGGAATGCCGCAATCCGCAGCGCGATTTGCCGCGCGGCATGATGTGGGCGATCATCATCTGTACGATTTTATACATTGTGATCGCCCTGGTTTTGACCGGGATGGTGAGTTACAAGGACCTGAATGTGGCTGATCCATTGGCCTTTGTATTTGAAAAGCTCGACCTGAAGTGGCTCTCGGGGATAATTGCCGTGAGCGCCGTAATCGCCATGGCGAGTGTATTGCTTGTTTTCCAAATGGGACAGCCGCGGATCTGGATGAGCATGAGCCGTGACGGTTTGCTGCCGAAAAAATTCTCCCGCATTCACCCGAAATATAAAACGCCTTCCTATGCAACGGTTATTGTGGGCTTTGTAGTGGCTGTGCCGGCGCTGTTCCTGAACATTACCGATGTAACCGATTTATGCAGTATCGGTACCTTGTTCGCCTTTGTGGTGGTGTGTGCCGGTGTGCTCGTACTCCAGAATAAAAAAGACATCCCGCGCGGCAAGTTCAAAACGCCTTACATCAACGGGAAATTCGTGATGCCGGTACTGGTTGTTTTGGCCATTGTGCTGACTTTTTCCTTCAACAAGGATGCGGCCATGCATTTCCTGAAAAATGAGCGGGAGCTTGTTGAGGCAGGCGATTTGATCTCTTCCATGAATGAAAAAGAGTTGAAGGGGTTCAAAACCGGGATCGAAAAACAGGACCCGGTGAATTTTGAAAAAAGCGATTCCGATGTGGAAGCTTACCTGGGCTCGCTGGATGAGGAAAAATATGTGCAAACCCTCGAAAAACTGGAAATGGGGGAGGAGCAAATGTATCACTCCGGCTTCAGCTTGTTTGCCCATAAAATCCCGATGTACATTTTCTTTGTGATCGTGCTGATTTTAACTTATTTCTGCGTAACGCACAACCTGTCGCTCATCCCGACACTCGGGCTCGTGAGCTGTCTTTACATGATGTGTGAGCTGAAATTATCCAACTGGATCGGTTTCGGAATCTGGCTCCTCATCGGGCTGGTGATCTATTTCCTTTACGGCCGGAAGCATAGTAAGCTGGTCGTTTAATGCGCTAATGGTTTAATATGCTAATATGCTAATTGGGCTACTGTTATTAGCACATTAAATCATTAGCATATTAGCAGATTAGCACATTCTTCACTATATTTGCACTCTAAAAATTGACAGATTATGTTTGAAAATTTGACCGATAAGTTTGAACGCGCGTTTAAAGTTTTAAAAGGACAGGGCCAGATTACGGAAATCAATGTGGCGGAAACGCTCAAGGAAGTACGCCGTGCTTTGCTCGATGCCGACGTGAACTTTAAAACAGCCAAAGATTTTACGGTCAGGGTCAAGGAAAAAGCCATGGGACGCAACGTACTGACGGCGATTTCCCCGGGACAGCTCATGACCAAAATCTGTCACGAAGAGCTGATCGAGCTGATGGGCGGCAACGAACAGGAGATCCAGTACCAGGGAAACCCGGGGGTTATCCTGATGTCGGGGCTGCAGGGTTCGGGTAAAACGACCTTCTCCGGGAAGCTCGCCAATTACCTGAAAACCAAAAAAGGCAAGAAGCCCCTGCTGGTAGCCTGTGACGTTTATCGTCCGGCGGCGATTGACCAGCTGCACGTATTGGGCGAGCAGATCGGGGCCGAAGTTTATTCCAACAAAGAAGAAAAAGACCCGGTAAAAATTGCCCAGGCAGCGATCCAGTATGCCAAAAGCAATTCCTTCAACGTGGTGATCGTCGATACGGCCGGACGCCTCGCGGTGGATGAGCAGATGATGAACGAGATCGCTGCTGTAAAACAAGCCATTCAGCCAACGGAAACGTTGTTCGTGGTGGATTCCATGACCGGTCAGGACGCGGTAAACACAGCCAAGGCCTTTAACGATAAAATCAATTTTGACGGGGTGGTGCTCACCAAGCTTGACGGGGATACCCGCGGTGGTGCTGCGCTTTCCATCAAGGCCGTGGTTGACAAGCCGATCAAATTTGTCGGGACGGGTGAAAAAATGGATGCGATCGATATCTTTTACCCGAACAGGATGGCCGACCGGATCCTCGGTATGGGTGACGTGATTTCCCTCGTGGAACGCGCCCAGGAGCAGTTCAACGAAGAGGAGGCCCGCAAATTGCAGAAACGCATCCAGAAAGACCAGTTTGATTTCAACGACTTCCTGGCGCAGCTGCAGCAGATCAAAAAGATGGGTAACGTAAAAGACCTGATGGGCATGATCCCGGGAATGGGGAAAGCCATTAAGGATGTCGATATCAAAGATGATGCTTTCAAGCACATCGAGGCGATCATTTACTCCATGACCCCTGCCGAACGTTCCAACCCGACTTTGCTCAACGGAAACCGCAAGGCGCGTATCGCCAAAGGGAGCGGAACCAACGTGCAGGAAGTGAACAAGCTCCTCAAGCAATTTGAAGATACCCGTAAGATGATGAAGATGATGTCAAACCCGAAAAATATGATGGGAATGATGAAGCAGATGAAGGGCATGCGCGGCGGAATGCCGGGGATGTAGCCTGCAGCTATTTTGGATTCGGAATTCGTAAATTCAAAATTCGTGGATTCGTGGATTCAGGAATTCGTTGATTCGTAGATTTGCTTTGCGTGCTCTGCGGAAAACTTTTGTATCCTTTGCGTTCCCAAAGGATTAAATCAAACTTTTTCAAAAAAGTAAAAATCCGATTTCGAGGTATTGTCCGGATCTGCCGGATCGTAAGGATAAGGGTTGTCGGTTTTCCGGAATAATTTCCAGTCGGGCTCATTCGCTTCGACCCAATGTACAAAAGCCCGCTCTTTTTCATGGAAAGTCTGGCTGTTGTCGTAATTGCTCGAATAAACAATCACATATTTTTTCGCGGCGATAAACAGCCGTTTCATGTAATCCTCAAAAGTCGCATCTTCCACCAGGTGGAAAATGACGTCAATAGAAAGGCTCAGATCAGCTTTCTGTTTTTTTGCCTCTTCATCCCCATACAAGAGGAATTGTTTGCTTAAATCGGCTTTAAATTGCCTTGAGCACCAATTGACGGCTGTTTCCGAAATATCGAGGCCGGTATATTGCGGGTAAGAGGCCAGGGAAAGCTGGTGGCCATCGCCGCAGCCGAATTCGATCACCGAAGTAATTGCATGTTCAGCGACGAAAGCATTCAGGACGTCCGCCTTGAAACGGGCAAGCCGTCCGTAGGACCCCGAACCGGAGTTTCCCCCGGAACTGTATCTTTTTTCCCAGTAAGCGGATGAACCCGGAAAAGTAGTGTTGTTTGAGCGTGTGAGCTTGGCGAGCTGACTGACACCCGGAATTGTTTTGAGAAATTGTTTCAGTTTACCCATAGCAGACAAAGATAGCAATCGCTGTGAATTTTAGGGAAGAGGGGGAAATAAAAAAAGGGCCTCCGTTGTGGAAGCCCTTCGTTTATCTTTGTGAAAATAATTACTGGATAATTACTTTTTCAACGCGTTGGTGTTTTCCTTGTGTGATTTTCAGGAAGTAGCATCCCGCAGCCAATTTTTTGCCGCCGAGCATATCCAATTCAACGTGCTGGTTTTTCTGGTCGCAGTTTTTGCTTACCAAAACCTGGTTGTTTACGTTGTAGAGTTCCAGGCTTACATTTTCGTCGTTCGCATAGAAAGAAACGTTCAGTTCCTCATTTTTGCTGAGCGGGTTCGGGTAAACCATGATGTTCATCTTCGTCAGTGGGTTTTCGATGTCACCCAACACACCGTAGAGATTGATGTTGTCAATGAAGATGTTGTTGGAGTTATCGGAAGCAACGAATTCAAATTTGAAACGCGTTTTGGTATCCGTGTTGTTTACCGTACCTGCGAGGTCGATCATTGCATTTTTCCAGAAGTTGGTGCTTGTCGGTTTGAAATCCGTTGTAAAGCTACCTGCTGAAAGCAATTCCGCACCGGAAAGCGTTTTTCTGAGGATCCATGTTTTACCGCAGTTTTTAGAAACATATACGTTCAATTGCTCGGTTACCTGGTCTTCGGAAGTAGCTTTCGTAGCATAAGCATAGTTGAAGCTCAGTACGAGGTTGCTGGAAGTGGAAAGATCAAATGCAGGGGAGATCAAAGCATCTTTGCTGCCGCCCATGCGGTCGTTGTAGAACTCTTCATCGAGGCTGATCGGGCCTGAAGTCGGAGTTTCATAGTAATTCTGGATCATGAAACCTGCGGAGTTGTAGTTACCGTAGTTTGGTGTGAATGTCCATTTTGCCTGGTTGTTTTCAGGGTTCTCAACAATCCAGTCAGTGAAAACGCCGTCGAAGCTCTCGGTACGCGGACCGATGTAATCAGCTGTGTTTTCAGAAATGTAGATGTAGCTTTCTACTTCCGTACTGTCAGATCCGGTTGCGTTGCCCACAACGAGCTTCACTTTTTTCCAACCGCTTGTTGCAAAGTTTACAACTGGTGCAGCTGCGGAAGAAGTTGCAGGAGAACCATCCTGGAAAGTCCATGTTCTGCTGGTAACGACTGCATTCCAGGAAGCATCTTCAAAAGTCACGGCATCGTTTACACAAGCAATGCGGAAATTGGAGGAGAACTCGGCTACCGGTACGCAAAGCGGTTTCGGATCGAGGTTGATTCCTGTAAAGTTAGCTGTAGAGTCGCTCACCAACAAGTCACGGTAAGATTCCGGTGTGTTAATGGTACCCACCATGATTTCTGCCTGGTCAACGGTAAACATGTAAGAACAGTAAGAATATTCCATGAAGTTCTGTACGTTTTCGATTGTACCGTAAGTTCCGTCGATGGAAACGTTGTCTACTGTAAAGGTACCCGTAGCGTCTTCGGCGTTCCATCCGTAGATACGGAAGGTTACCGGTGAAGTCAGGTTGGTGTAACCTGTAGTCAAGGTAATTTTGCTGCCCACTTCCATGGTAGTCGTGTCTTTTTTGTAGAAGAATACGTTACCGCTCTGAACAGAAAGATCAGCATTGGCCGGTGAGATGGCTGCGCTACCGATGTTGCTCGCGTAATTGTTGATGCTGGAGCGAACGGCATAGGTACGGATACCGGATGTGTCACGGCCTACATCAAAAGTAATGCTGGCGAGTGACATGGCTTGTCCGAATTCCGGATCGACGGTAAATTCATAATATTTTGCGGTATTGATAGCCCCCGTCAGGTTGGCAAACACCAATTCGCCGTTTGCTGCACCGGTTCCCCAGTTGTTGAAAGCAAACACACTGTCTTCTTCGGAGTTGGCAGAAACACCCACCGCTCTGAAGTCAGTCAGGATAATAGCTGTTGTATCGAGGGAAGCGCTGGTTACAGTCGGTCCGTCAGGAGCAGTTGTACCGGAAGTTGTTGTTACACCGTTCAGGTTGTAAACCGTATCGATTTCCTGGGTGTCACACTCATAATCGTAGAGCAAAGAAGGCGAACAGTTGTCGTGTCCTGCAGTCAGCGGGGTATCTCCAACACCGTCATCACCACAGGCAACTTCCGGATCGTTGGTGCTTCCCCAGGTGTGGGCAAGACCGAGGTAGTGACCGATCTCGTGTGTCAGTGCACGGGAGTTGTAATCGCTGCTGGTACCGATACTTCCGATGTAGTCGTTCAGGATGATAATACCGTCAGCGTGTACGTTTCCGAAACCGATGTCGGAAGGATAGTAAGCATAACCGGCAACACCGTCGCGCATGCGGTTAACTACCCATACGTTCAGGTACATGTTGCGGTCCCACTGGTTCAGCTTGGAGAAATCATCCCCGTTGTTTGTTTCGTGGGAGTTGATGTGCTCAATACCATTTGTACAATCACCTTTGTAATCGTATGCAGGCAGCTTGAACTGGATTTTTACATCACCGATTAAGTCCTGGTATTCCGGAATGACGAGGTTTGTGTCCGCATTGAGCTTATTGAAATCCCTGTTCAGGATATCAATCTGGTCATACACCTGTGCATCCGTAATGTTTTCCGTTCCATACTCATGGATGATGTGGAAGACAATCGGAATGGTGTAGATCGCGGTTTTGTTTACAATCGTTTTTTCACTGTTTTTCAACAGGTTGTAGATCATGCTCTCATATTTCGCTTTCAATTCCGGGTTCTTTGCCCACAATTCACGTGTTACGGCAGTATGCCCGCAACTTTTGTGATCCTGCTGCTGTCCAAATGAGATCATCGCACTTGAAACGAAGCCAAAAACGAGTAATAACTTTTTCATACGTTGTTTTTTATTTTTAAATTACCGATTCCCGGAATGCCCCGGAAATGTTAGTTTTCAGTGTGTTTTCTGAATTTGTTTTTTCGTAGTTTTTTAAAAAATCCTAGCAAAAATATACATTTTAATTAAATAAGCGCTAACTTTTAAAAAAAATGCACTTATAAGGTCTTATCTGCCCTTCGCTGCACCACCGGTCCGTTTATTTGAGCGATGATCCTTGTTTTATGTGCTTCCGGGTAGAAATTCACTTTAGTTGTCACAAAAATAGTTAATATTGCAGTAGTTGACAATAGAATTTGTACAATTTCGTTCATTTCCATACATGTCAAAAGCGTATTTTTAACTAAATTTGAGCCTTTAAAACAACGCAGTGGACCAGAAATTCGGTAAGGCATACAAACTATGCAGCAGGAAAGCAATCGATTCGCTGTTTGAAAAAAAAAGTGCAGTTAAACAATACCCTTTTGTGCTGAATTTTGCCCCGATGGAGCTGCCGACAGACAAAAGTTTCCAGGTGGTGATCTCGGCCCCGAAGCGCATTTTTAGAAGGGCGCATGACCGCAACCGCGTCAAACGCCTCTCCCGCGAAGTGCTGCGCCGCAAAAAAGGCATTCTCGAAAACTTCCTGGCGGGTGAACAGCGGCAAATTGCTTTATTCCTGGTCTATACCTCGAAGGAAGAGCTCAAATACAGTCAGCTGGAGCAAAAGATGGAACAATTATTGAACAAATTAGTGAAAGAATTAAAAGATACGAAACATGATCAGACACATTAAAAAAACCGGGCTCGTCCTTCTCTTTTTAGTTACACTTACTGCCCGTGCGCAATCCAATGGCTTCGAGCTGGTAAAAAGCATGGAGCTGATGGACATGATCTACCAGAACCTCGAGATGTATTTCGTGGATGAGATCAAACCCGGTAAAATGTCCAAAGACGCGATCGATGCCATGCTGCGCGGCCTTGATCCCTATACGGTTTATTACCACGAATCCAATATGGAGGATTACAAGCTGATGACAACCGGGGAATACGGCGGCATCGGGGCGTTGATCCGCAAAATGGGAGAATATACGTATATCGCGGAGCCTTATGAAGGAAACCCGGCGCAAAAAGCAGGTTTGAAAGCCGGCGACAAAATCCTGTCAATTGACGGGAAAGATATGAAAAACAAGCCGAGTGACGATGTTTCCTCTTCCCTCAAAGGGCCAAAAGGCTCCAGCATCGAAATTAAGGTGTTGCGTAATGAAAAAGAAACGCTTACGATCCCGGTACAGCGCGACGAAATCAAATTGCCGGATGTACCGTATTCCGGGATGCTCGACGAGCGCGTGGGTTATATCAAACTGAACAGCTTTACCCAGACGGCCTCGGCTGATGTGCGCAAAGCCTTACTGGAGCTGAAAGAAAAGGGCGCCAAAGAAATGGTGCTCGACCTGCGTGGAAACGGTGGCGGTTTGCTGATTGAAGCCGTCCGGATCGTTAACCTGTTTGTCAAGAAAGGCCAGCTGGTTGTAACCACCAAAGCCCGGGTGAAAGAAGAAAACCGCGTGTACAAAACCATGGATGAACCGGTTGACCTGGATATCCCGCTGGTGGTGCTGATTGACGATGGTTCAGCTTCCGCGAGTGAAATTGTTGCCGGTAGCCTGCAGGACCTCGACCGTGCCGTGATTGTCGGGAATACTTCCTTCGGGAAAGGTCTTGTGCAGCGTACCTATGACCTGAAATACGGCTCCAAGGTCAAAATCACGATTGCGAAATATTATACACCGTCCGGCCGCTGCGTGCAAAAGCTGGAATATTACGAAAAACCGGAAGACGAGCGCCCGAAAGAAATCCCGGATTCCCTGATTAAGATCTTCAAAACGCAGAACGGGCGCGATGTGATCGATGGCCGCGGGATTGAGCCGGATATTAAAGTGGAAGAACGCGAATTCAGCCGTTTGACCGCCATGCTTTTTGCCAAAAACCTCGTGTTCAACTACGCAACGGATTATTATTTCAAGCATCCGAACCTGCCGGCCCCTGCCGGGAAGTTTTCCATGAGCGATGCCGATTATGCAGATTTCAAAGCAATGGCCCTCAAGGATACCTTCAATTATACGACGGCTTCCGAAGAAATGCTCCTGAAAATGAAAAAGACGGCCGAAGAAGAAGGGTACTACAGCGATGTTAAAAGCGAATACGATGCTTTGCTGAGCAAGGTAACGCCTTCCAAAGAGCGCGATCTCGAGAAATTCAAACCGGAAATTAAAGAAGTGATCGAAAACGAGATCGTTTCCCGCTACTACTACCAGAAGGGCAGGGCGGAAGACGCTTTCCGGAACGATGAATACATCGCCAAGTCCAAAGAAGTTTTGGGTAACCTCAAAAGTTATAATACGATTTTAAAGAAATAAACGTTTCTTTACTAAAAACTACTTATGCTTTCCGGGTTACTGGGTCCCAAACGGGTTTATTTTTTATTGATGCTCTGCTATGCCGGACTGGCGGTGGGAATGCCGTTCAATAAAGTGGTGCTTTCGCTTTCCACGATGCTTTCCGCTTTGATCGTTCTGCTGGATTTTGACCGCAAGACTTATGCTGCCCGGATCCGGGAAAGCCTGCCTGCCAAATTTTTGCTGCTTTTCCTGGCCTTCCACCTGCTCAGCGCTTTGTGGACTTCCAACTTCCAGTATTTTTTCTTCGACCTCAACGCCAAATTGCCGTTTTATGCCATTCCCTTGGTACTCGTTTTAAAACCCCTGGAAAGCAAGCGGGATTACCTGCTGATTTTTGGCTTGTTTCTCAGCTCGGTTGCTTTTTTTACCTGCTGGAATTTCATCGCCCATTTTACCTGGGGCAAGGACGAGTTCAGCGAGATGCGCGCGATGTCGCGTTTTATTTCCCACATCCGCTTCGGATTGATGATTGTACTGGCGATTGTGCTCTGCGTATTCTGGCTGATCCGGAATGACCTGAAAAAGAAATGGCTGCCGCTCATTTTGCTGCTTTGGTTCCTGGTTTACACGTATTTTTCGGAAGTATTCAGCGCCTATGCGATTTTGTTGGGCGTAGCGCTGATCGGTTTGCTGTTTGCCATCCAGCGCGGACGTTACCGTCGCCTGATGAACTTCAGTTTCCTGGCTTTGCTGGGCATGGTGATCGCTTTTGCCGTTTATACGGTGATTTCCTTCCGGCAGCAACACATCAAGCCCAAAGCTTCGGAGCTTCCCCGCAAAACCCCGGAAGGTTTTTATTATTTCCATGATCTGGGCAGCAATGCCTTTATTAACGGGAACCATGTTTATTCCTACATCTGTGACCCGGAGCTGCAACGGGAATGGAGCAACGTTTCCTCTTATGATTTGCGGGACACGAACCGTTTCGGTTATGAGCATTATTACATCCTGATCCAGTACATGAGCTCGAAAGGCCTGCACAAAGATGCCGCCGGTTTCCGGAAACTGACGAAAAATGATATCCGGCGCATTGAGCAGGGACATCACCTCAGCTCGGAAGCCGAAGTGGGTTTCATGAACCGTTTTCATAGCCTGATTGACGAGTTTACGGATGATGACCCGAATGGAAAAACCCTGCTGCAACGGGTGGAATTCCTCAAAACCGGCGCGCGGATTTTCAGCAAAAACTGGCTGATTGGAATTGGGTCGGGCGATCTGCCGGATGCCTTTGCAGCGGAATATAAACTTTCCAAAAGCCGTTTGAAGGAAGAAAACCGTCACCGGACACACAACCAGGTGTTTACCTATTACATCAGTTTCGGGGTGATCGGCGGAACGCTTTTCGTAGTTTTCCTGGTTTGCTCTTTTGTTTGGTTTTACCGCCGGAAGTTGCCGCTGGCTTTTTTATTCCTGGCGATTGTGGTGTTTTCCTTTTTCAGTGAAGACACACTTGAAACCCAGATGGGCGCTACTTTTTTTGCCTTTTTCTTTGGCCTGTTTATTTCGCAGGGAAATACCTATTTAATTGCAGAACGTGATGAAGCTTGAATTATGCGTGGCGGATCCAGCCGGTCTCGAAATGGCCGTAAAATACCATTTTGACCGGATTGAATTGTGCCAGGCGCTTGAATGCGGCGGCTTGAGCCCATCGTTGGCATTACAAGCCAAAGCCCTGCAGTTCGGACTGAACACGCACGTTTTGATTCGCTGCCGGGCAGGAAACTTCTGCTATTCTCCCGAAGAAAAAGAATGGATGCTCCGGGAAATGGGGGATGCCGTTGCCTTGGGCGTGCAGGGACTGGTGATCGGTTCCTTAAACGATGACCACAGCATCGACCGCGATTTTGTGCGTGAAGTCAAAAGGCGCTTCCCGGAGCCTGAACTTACCTTTCACCGGGCTTTTGATGATCTTCGCGACCCGTTCCGGGGGCTGGAAGAATTATTTGAGCTGGGGGTGGCACGCATTCTCACCTCGGGAGGAAAAAAACAGGTCGGTGAAGGCCTTTCGCAATTGAAGCAGTTGATTCGGCAAGCGGAGGGAAGGATCGAAATTATGGCGGGTGGTGGCGTCAGTACTTCCAATATCGCTCAAGTTCTCACGGAAATCCGGCCGGATGCCCTGCATTTTTCAGGAACAGAGCTCTGCAAAGCAAATGGCAAATCGATGTTTGATGCAGATTTATTGCAGGTCAGCGAAGCGAAAATTCAAGCTTTGCTCTCTAAAATAAAATCAGTCCATTGTTAATTATGTGTTTTGGCGCGTGTTTTTGGTAAAAACCGTGCCAAAGCATCCTCGGGTTTAGTTGACAGAACCTGGAAACAATTGAAGTTTTTAAACGGGAATAGTATCAAAACGGCCTTGTATTCGGCGGTTTTAGCGACGCATTGAAACCCGCGAATGGGCGAGAAAGCTCCGCAGGAGATCATCGAGCATATCGGGTTTCAAAAGTTGGCTAAAATGGCTCTCTTGAAACGAAAACCGAAACAAGTATGGAAACAGGAGAGCCAAGGCGAATACACAGCCTTGATTTTTTGCGCAACTTTTGATCAAGCAAAAGTTGCTAAATAACTATTTCCGGTTGACCAATCGAATGAAATAAACCGATTGGATGGCAAGTAAAATCACGAAAAGAATGATGGCGCTGAAGCCGGTTGTTTTGGGGCTAACGAGCTTGGCATAAACCAAAACGAGGATCAGGGCCAGCATCATCAGCATTTGCATGGTGGTGACGAGCAGGAAGCGTATACTGAAATTTTCGGCGCCTTTCGCAACGCCGGGAGCAGCGATCAGCAAGCCGCCGCAGAAAAGTGCGGCAAGGAAAAGGTCGACAGAGGCCAGCGCCCTGAAGGCCCCCGGCATGATTCCGCCGTAAACTAACAGTACATGTGTGGTTAAACTCGCCAGGTAAAGGCTAATTATTCTGATCATCCCGGTTAATGTTTTTGACTTCTTTAAAAATAAGGTACATGGAGACCATCACGCCGGTAAGCGCCAACACGATGGTCCAGATCGGTTCTTTGTTTTGCTGCCGGTCGTCGAGGTAATCGCCCAGCCAGGAAAATCCGCCGATAATCACCCCCATCTGGATGGCTACGCTGCTGAGGCGCAGGTAAATGTTCAGCTTTTTATCCGGCTTTTTTTCCATTAATAGAATTCTGCGTAAAACACTTCGTAGGCATCGAGGGTCTGGGCATCAAAAAGGGTTTTGATGTTATCCGCCGTAATCATCATGATTTTGGCCTCCTGCATCTCCATCAGCTTTTTCGTTTTCTTGTAGGTACGGATGTAGTCGCGTCCCTTTTCCTCGCTCATTTCTTTGACCAGGATGATGTTCTGGTCCAGGCCGAGGACTTTGGTCACTACCGTATACTTATCCTTGTTGTAGAATTCGCGGTTGAAATCCGTTACCCGGTTTTTGGCGGTATTGAGGTTGAGTTTTTTGTCCGGTATAATTATGATCCATTGCTCCTGGTTGTCCTGGTATTTGTAGATGGAATTGTTTTCAAAATTGGATTCCACAAATTTCGAATAGCCTTTTTCCTGGATTTCGATCAGCTCTTTGGCTTTCTGTTCCTCCAGCGTTCCCGGATATTCGGCAATGACTTGCTTGAGTACCGGGATCATTTCGCTCTTGTTTTCGCTTGTTTGGGCAATTGAAAGTGCCTTCAGGAGCATGTATTTGGAGCGGTAGCTGTTCTTCTTGTCATTGTTGATGATATCGTCAGCCGTCGAAATAACGAGGGAATAAAGACCGCGTTTGTAGCGGTCCATGCTTTTGAGGTAATCGTCCTCGGCCTGGCGCTCAATTTCCTTGCGTTTCACAAAGAAATCCGGGTCGCGGAGGTAATTGGCATAATCCGAATCCGGGTAACTGACCAGGATTTCATTTTTGAAGGAATAGGCCAACGGCGGGTCGGAAATCTCGTAAATTTTGTAAAGCTGGTAGAGCGCAAGCAGATTGAAGTCGCTCGCCATTTTCTTGTCGAGGATGGTCTGGAATTGCTTCACGGCCATCTGGGTCTCATTGAGCTGGTCTTTGTAGATGATCCCGGCGTCGTAATAGGCATTCAGCATCCGCTGATTGGAAATTGCGATCAGGGAATCATTGACCGGCAGATTGGTAAGCAGGCTTTCCGGTGTGATGGAATCCTTGACTTCTTCGGAGGCATTGACGTTTGCAGAATCCAGCTCAGGGTTCTCGAAGCTGGCCATAACGATTTTTTCACTCCGGCGCCAGTCGTCTTCATTTTCACGGGAACCCCAGAGCTTGCGGAAACTTTCCAATCCTTCGGTTTTGAGTTTCGGGCTATTCCAGAAAAATTTATTGCCCGAAGCTGTACTTTCATTGGCGGCCTGCTGCTCCTGCAATTGACGGAGACGGATCGCCTCTTCTTCCTTGCGGCGTTTTTCGTCCTCTTTCATCTTGCGGATGAGGTTTTCGGCGAATTTGTAGCGGTCTTCTTCCGACATGGCGGCAATGCGTTGTACACTGTCTTCGTAGGCAGCCGTTTCCACCGCAACAACGAGGTCTTTCAGCTTGGTCGCCTTGTTGCGGATCCCATCGGCATTCGGATAGCTGTCCGGCAGGACTTTGGCACAACTGTCGTAGTATTTTTGGGCTTTGACGTAATTGCGTTCGCTGAAGCTCAAATCGCCGAGCTTCTCATAGGAAATTGCCTTCTGGCGGTTGTTGGAAGTAGAAAAAATCACCGATTGGTGCAGGTATTCAATTCCTTTTTCCTTGTTTCCTTCCTTGAACGCAATGTCGGCCAGTGCGAAATAAATCTGGTCTTTAAACTCGAGGTTTTTCTCGTCGCGGAGCATCTTTTCGAGTTCTTTTTTGATTTTAGCGTCACCCCCCATCAGTGCCCGGTTGATGCGGGCATTGAAGGCCATCTCGAAAGGGGCGTTGTAGCGGAGTACGCGTCCGTAATGGTATTTTGCTTTGTCGTTTTGCTGTTTCTGGGAGTTCAGCTGCGCAAGAATGTAATGGATCCGCGCCTTTTGTGCCGATTTTTTGGCAAATTTGAGTGCATTTTCGAGGTATTCGATGGCTTTATCCTTATTGTCCTGCAAAATAGCGAGCTCGGCCTTGGTCGTTTCAAAAAGAAAACGGCTCTTTTTCGGGAATTCGGCCTTTTCGGCTTCGTCTTCCGTTTTGGTGTATTTGGATTTTTTCTTCTTTTTCTTGCTCTTGGATTTTTTGCTTTTCGAATCGTTTTTGGATTCTTTGGCGGCTTCCTGTTCCTCGAGTTTCTTGTCGAGTTCCATCAGGATGAGGTTGGCATCCGAAAAATTGCGTGTCTGAATATGCGTTTTGGCCATCCAGATCGCAGCGGTATAATTGCTCGGGTCGTTGGCAAAAAACTTGTTGATGTAGCGGAAATTTTTCTGTGCGGTTTCGTAGTCGCGGCGGTAATAGTTTGCAATACCGATCGTGAGCCAGTTTTCATCAATCCAGGCGTTGTGCTCAGCCCTTTTTTTTGAAGGCTCGGAAGCCGTTGGCATGCTGTGCTTGGCGATTACTTCCATGGATTTGGCAATGGCGGTATCGATAGAGGGGTACATGCCTTTCACCTCTTCGTCGTTCGGAACGGGATTGAGCGGCAGAAGCGAATAATAATCTTCCTTGCGACTGTCCAGGTAGCTTGTCATGGACAGTTTAATCAGCTCATTGGCATTGAAATAGCCGTTGTAATGCGCCGTTGTTCCGTGATAGGTGCGGCTTACGAGCGTATTTTTCTCCGTCGAACAGGCCGCGATGAACACCAGGGACACAATAATAAAGGCAATTATTCTCATATAAAAACTTGAGGAGATAACTCCAAAAGCACAAATTTATTGTAAAAAAGTGAAAAAAAAAGGTTTTGCAACTTTTGCTTGATCAAAAGTTGCGCAAAAAATCAAG
>CBINGV010000021.1:0-20428 GCA_966250255.1 uncultured Flavobacteriales bacterium
GGGTCAATGTCTGACCTGCACAAAGCGCGTTGTCTGCATCGGAAGACGTGATGGTTGGCGTAGCACCGAGGTTCATACGCACAATCGGCGTGCTGGTGGTGTAATACCAGGTCTGGTCCGTCATATCGAAATAGAAAGTCGTTTGCGGCTCGGATGTACCGGATGTACCAACGATCAGGTCGTCTGTCGTGCCGCCGTCACCGTAGCTTCCTGCAACCACCAGGTAAGAATTGTTAGCTGTAAGTGAAACCGCGTCCTGGAACATCAGGGTGAGGAGTGTACCGGCTTCGCTGGCAGTGATCGTGTGTGCATCGGATTCGGTTACAAAGACAAAATCCCCGGTTGCATCATCAATCGAGTAGAGGCGAACGTAAACGGAAGCGCCTACGTTGGAAGTGGAGCGTACCCAGAAAGAAGCGGAGCTGGTCACCACATCCGTGAAAATATCGAAAATGTTTCCTACCTCGAAACCTTCACCCTGGTTGTAAGAGCCACCGTCAACCGTAATCATGTCGCGGGCGTAAACACCGGCAGTAACCTCAACGGCCGGAGCAGTTCCGGAGTTATCGCTCGGATCTACATCCGTGTTGGAAGAAGTAACCTCGAAAGTCGGGTTGTAAGTCGTCAATGAGCCGTCCGGGGTGAACGAAGCGGAAGCTTTTGCTGTATCAATCGAGAAGGCCGGGATAGTTTCCAGGGAACCGGAGTTGGTGAAAGATCCTTCCGGGATGGAAGTTTCGAGCACTACGTCTGTTTGTGAAATGCTACCTTTGTTTTCAACCAGGTACCAATAATCGATCGGTGCGATCTGGCCTTGCGGTACCATGGAGTAAGGGAGGCGCATTTCCCAGTAACCGGTTGTTCCCCAGTATGGCATGATGGCCTCAAGGCTGTAATTGTAAGGCTCAAACAACTGGATGTCATCAATCTGCCAGAAGTAGTGAGAGCTGGAGTTGGTAACCCCGTCAAAATTGAAACGGAACTGGAACTGCGACACATCACCGGCAGTAGCCAGGTAAGCGTCGATATTGACTTCTTTTACAACGGTTTCAGAGAAATCGTTTACAGCGATTCCTGTAGCTGTTACGTCATAGCTCGTTACCGTCGCAAAGCCATCGGTTGTTACTTCCAGTTTCGGGAAGAAAGAAGCGGAGCAGCAGGTACGGTAAGCGTGCTCAAAACGGATGCTCACGGAAGGACGGCCGGTCAGGTCAATCACCGGGGAAACGAGACTTCCCTGCTTATCGTCGTAAGGAGCAGTCGGATCCGCGAAATCGGCGTCGAAAATCATAAAACCGTTCGAAGCGGTTGTAGAGGTAATGAGGTCTGCATTCGTGGCAGAAGAGAACTGACCGTCAGGGCCGTTGGTATCAAATAACCAGATAGCGCCCTGTGGTCCGGAAGTGGTCCAGTCGGCAATTGATCCGTTGAAATCCTGCTGGAAGAACACGTCCCCGGCAGCTTTCTGAGCCAATTGCGGTTTTTGCTTTTTCACGCTGGTAACATCTTTGCATAACCCGTCATAAGCCGGTTTTTTGCTCACGATTTTCTTTTGCCCGAATGAAGCAACGGTAATCCCTAAGCCCAGGATTAACAAGTAAGTTTTTTTCATAAATGTAGTTTTAATTTAAATTAAGTAATAACATTTTGCACATCAAATTTATGCAAAAACAATGAGTTTCGCCTATCATAACGAATAAAAAAGCCCTAAGGTTTGAATGCTAAGCGATTTTTTTTGAAAATCAGGCGTTAAAATAAAATTCAAAAGTTAATAAAATCACAAGAAGCCCGAAAAAATCACACAGGAATCTTAAAACCACATTTCAATGAGGAATTTGTGGTTAAAAAACCGGGCTTGCACAAAAAAGCTTACTTTTGTCAAAAATTTGTTGCAACATGATTCAATCCATGACAGGTTACGGGAAGGTAACGGATACATACGGGGGAAAAACGATCAGCGTCGAGGTCAAGTCCCTCAATAGCAAATCGCTGGACCTGTATACGAAAATAGTTCCTTTTTACCGGGAAAAAGAAATCCAGATCCGCCAGCTTGTCTTCGAAAAACTGAACCGTGGGAAGGTTGACCTCAGCATCACGATTGAAAATACCGGGCTGGGTAAAAATACCGAGATCAACAAAGAATTAGCAAAAAATTACTTCGAGGACCTGAAAGCCCTGAACAGTATTATCGGCCGGGAGCCGGCGGATTACCACAGCCTGATCCTGCGCATGCCGGATATTTTTGTGCAAACCAACGAAACGCTGGAAGAAGAAGAAATCGAATTTTTGCTCAAGCTCGTGGCGCGCAGCTGCGACAGCCTGATCAATTTCCGCAAGCAGGAAGGCGAAGCGCTGGCCCAGGATTTCCGGGAGAAAATTGCGGAAATCAGCCGCTTGCTGGCAGAAGTTGAGCCTTTCGAAGCCAGCCGGATTGAAGTGATCCGCGAGCGCATCCACAAAAACCTCGATGAAATGCTGGCTGCACAAGTCGACGAAAACCGTTTCCAGCAGGAATTGATCTTTTACCTCGAAAAACTGGATGTTTCCGAAGAGAAAATGCGCCTGGCCAACCACCTCGATTACTTCCTGCAAACGATGAAAAGCGAATACCCGGGTAAAAAACTGGGCTTTATTGCACAAGAAATCGGTCGCGAGGTCAATACCCTCGGAAGCAAGGCGAACCATGTGGAAATGCAGAAGCTCGTGGTGGAAATGAAAGACAACCTGGAGAAAATCAAAGAACAAGTACTGAATACCCTGTAATGTCGGAGCATAACACACACCCGGGAAAATGCGTGATCTTTTCGGCACCTTCGGGAGCCGGTAAAACGACGATCGTGAGGCATCTGCTGTCCTCCGGACTCGGGCTCGAATTTTCCATTTCGGCCTGCAGCCGCGAGCCGCGCGGAACGGAAATGAACGGGAAGGATTATCATTTTTATTCGGCGGAAACCTTCAAGGAAAAAATCCGCAACGGCGACTTTGTCGAATGGGAGGAAGTATACGCCAATATGTTTTACGGAACACTGAAGTCCGAAATTCAGCGGATCTGGGAAAACGGGAATGCCGTGATTTTTGATGTGGATGTCGTTGGCGGCCTCAACCTCAAAAAACAATTCGGCGATCAGGCCCTGGCGATTTTTGTCAACCCGCCTTCCGTGGAAGCGCTTGAGGAACGCCTGCGCTACCGCAGCACAGAAAGCGAAGAAAAGATCCAGACCCGATTGGCGAAAGCCAAAACCGAGCTGCTCCGGGCCCAGGAATTCGATTACATACTCAACAATTTTAACCTGGAAGAAGCCTGCGCCGAAGCCGGTCGCGTGGTCCGTGAATTTTTGCAGAAAGCATGAAAATCGGTTTGTTTTTCGGAACCTTTAATCCCATTCATGTAGGGCACCTCGTGATTGCCAACCACATGGTGAACAATGGCGATCTCGATCAGGTTTGGTTTGTGGTTTCACCTCATAACCCGCTGAAAAATAAAAAATCCCTGCTGGCTGATCATCACCGGCTGCAACTGGTAAAAATCGCGGTGGAAGACAACCCGAAATTCAGGGCTTCCGACATCGAATTTTCGCTTTCCCAGCCGAGCTACACGGTCCATACGCTGGCCCATCTGAAAGAGAAATACCCGCAATACCAGTTTTCCCTGATCTTAGGCGAAGACAACCTGCGCACGCTCAACAAATGGTTCAATTACGAATACATTCTTGAAAATCACCGTTTGCTGGTTTACCCGCGTGTACTTACGATCCAGGAAATGGAGGAGGAAAACATGAAGGGCGACGAAGCTTTTTATGCACAGGTGCGTCAGCATCCGCATGTTGATTTTTACGAGGATACACCGCTGATGAAAATTTCATCGAGTTTTATCCGCGAAGCCATCCGGCAGAAAAAAGACGTGCGTTACCTGTTGACAGATCCGGTGTTCACCTACCTGGATGAAATGAACTTTTACAAAGCCTAGCCTTTTTCAATGTCTTTTTTAATATTCGCCAGGTTGCGGCGGAAAATATCGGCGGCTTTCCAGGCAGCCAGTTTCAGCTTAAACTCATCCCAGAAGGATTTTTTTCCCTGGTCGAAAAAGAGTGTGAAAGTCAGTTTCGTTTGCTGTTTGCCCAAAACCGCATAATGTTGCTCGGTCAGTAAATGATCGGCCGTGAAGGTAAAATCCCGCATGTTAAAAATACTCAGGCGACGACGTTTGTTTTTTTCCACGATCAGGATTTCTTCGTCCCAGGTAACGCCTTTTTCATCGGCCTGGGTGTAGCAGCGGCGCACGCAGCCGATTTTCCCGTCCGGGAATCGGTCTGCATTGATCGGTGTAATATGGTCCACAAAAACCGACCAGGTCGCCGCATTGCCCGAATTCCCGATGTATTTGAAAACCGTATCCACCGATGCGTTAATGACAATTTCTTCGCGAATGGCGCTGTATTCCATACCGTCGTGTTTTTTGTATGGGCTGAAAATAAGCGCGCAAACCAGCAAAATGAGGAGAAGTGCAAGGCTGTATTTAATGATTTTTCTAAGCATTCTTTTCTTTGGGTTTGAGGTAATTTTTGATCACGGCATTTGCAATAACCACCAGGATAATAATGCTTGAGCCGATATAAAACTGCATGCCGAGCAGTTCGTGCTCATGCAGGATGAAGATCGCCAGCAGCATGGTATAGACCGGTTCCAGGTTGATGCTCAGGGATACAGTAAAGGTACCTAATTTTTTGATAATATCGATGGTCAGCAAAAAAGCAACGGAAGTACACAAAATTCCCAGGAAAAGCAGCCAGAGGAAATCGCTGAGCGTCATGACGAACAGGCTGGCGTCCAGTTTTCCATTAAAAGCCAGCACAATAGTTAACACAACCAGGGCCATGGTCATTTCGTGGAGGGTGATGGCCGAAGAAGGCACATCCTGCGCCAGTTTGGCGTTGAATACGTTGAAACAGGCAGCCGCCAGGGCAGAAACCAAACCATAAACCAGGGCTTCATAATCCTTTGCCGAGAAATCGGAAGAAACAAAATAAATGCCGTAAATCACGAAAAGCCCCATCAGGAATTCGATCCAGGAAAATTTGCGTTTCATGACCAGCGGCTCCAGCCAGGTGACATGCAGCGTCGCGGTGGAAAGGCATAAAATCCCCAGGGAAGCCGTAGAAAGTTGAATCGAAATGTAAAAGGTGATCCAGTGTAAGGCCACAAAGACACCGATACCCAAAGCCATCAGCAGGTGTTTGGTCGACTTGATCCGCATCGGCATGTTGAGCAGGCTCAAACCGATTAGCAGGGAAATGAGCGCTACGAGGATGCGGTGCCAGACCAGGTTCAGGGCATCCAGCCCGATCAGTTTCCCGAGTATGCCGGTAAAGCCCCACACAAAAATGATGAGGTGCATCAGCAAATGGTATCGGTATTTCTGAAACATAGGCGAAATTACTTTTTATTGTTCAGGCGGCAAAATCCAGAAATCTATTTTTATCTTTGTGATAGTAAACCCAAGGTTATGAAAATCGTTTCCCTCTTTTGTTTTTTGCTTTTTGCCTTCTCGCTCACGGCCCAGATTGAAAGCGGGAAAACGGGTCCGAAGAAAAAAAAGAAAAATCCCGAAAAAGAAAAAACGGAAGTGATCAAAGCCCCGGAAACACTCACCGGGGATTATACGCTCCTTAAATTCAGCTACAGCTACGGAAGCTCGTACCGAAGCCTGAAACCCAACGGCGATTTTTACGGAGAACCGCTGGGGGAGCGCAGCAAGGAAACACGTCTGCCGGTTTCGGGCTTTCACCTGGGGGTGAACACCAAGTTTGAAGGCCACATTCACCTGGATTTCGGGATTGGTTTCCAGCAGTTCGGGGAGCAGTACAACAACGGCGGCAGCGACACCATCATCGAATATACTTCCACGTATTCGCGTATGGTACTGCCACTTAAAGTGCAATACCACGGAGGAAAAAAGACCGTCTTTTTTGTCGGTGCCGGTTTTGAGGCCCAACTCCTGGCGGCCTATTCCAATAAAACGACTACCACGATCGAAAGCAAGGAAAGCAGCGTCAAAGTCACCACGCTCAAAAACAAAGCGCCTTTCAGTCTTGCAGCCGTGGCTTCCGCGGGTGTGCAATTACCCCTCGGAAAAAAACTGACCTTCCTGGCTTCCGGCGAATACAGCATTCAATTATCTAATACATTCAACAAACAGGCGACATACGTTCATCGCTCGGATCTTTTCGGGGTGAAGCTGGGCCTGGGATACAAACTCTAGAAAAACATGCAAAGCAAGGCAAAAACAATTGACGATTACCTGGCGGTAGTTCCCGAAGAACGCAAAGAAGCCCTTGCCCGGCTCCGCGATACGATTGTAAACAACCTCCCGAAAGGCTTTTCCGAGACCATGTCTTATGGGATGGTGGGTTATGGAGTGCCGCATTCGATTTACCCGGCGGGCTATCATTGCGATCCGAAACAAGCGCTTCCTTTTGTGAGCTTTGCTTCCCAGAAAAATTTCATCGCGCTGTACCACATGGGGATTTATGCTATGCCGGATTTACTCAGCTGGTTTACGGAAGAATACCCGAAACATTCCAAAAAGAAGCTGGATATGGGCAAAAGCTGTATCCGCTTTAAAAAACCCGAAGACATTCCCTTTGACCTGATTGCCGAATTGATGCAGAAAGTGAGCGTTGAGCATTGGATTGAATGCTATGAGGAGGTCCTCAAGCGTTAAACCCGTTCCAAGCCGTTTTTCAAGCCATTTTTAATCAGCTTTACGTAGCCGTCTTCCGGCAGGAACCCGGCGTAATGCAGTCCTTTTTCGTAAGCCTGCCTGGCTTCCGGGTGTTCTCCCAGGTCTTCCAAGCCTTTACCGACATTCAGGTAAAGCGAAGGCAGAAAGGCCGCTTTGGCAGTTTCATCGCTTATCTTGAGCCCCTGTTCCAGGGCGATTCGATCCCAGGTCAATTTCGCAGCAGCATCCGCTTGGACCCGCGCGAGGTAATGCGCAGCGGTGGCTTTTTCTGCAGCGGTTTTTGCTTCGTGCCAGGCTTGCTGATACAACATGGAAGCCTGCTCGAAATCGCTTCCTTCAAGCAGGATGCCTTCGGCGCAGCGTTTATTTACGGGATTTTCAGGATCAAAGATCATGGGATAAAGATATGCAGATTTATCATATATCGTCCCTATGGGACTTGGATTGGATCGGTGTGCTTTACTTACCGATGTTTCGTCCCTGACGGGACTTCATCAAGCCCTTTAGGGCTGACATCATCATTGTACATGAAGGAAATAAAAACAAAGTCCCGTCAGCACTTGAGTAGGATCGGTGCACTTTGCTTAAGGGTGTTTTATACCTGACGGGACTTCATCAAGCCCTTTAGGGCTGAGATATAATCGCAGGATAATTTATGAAAATCTTAAAAGTCCCGTAGGGACGACATATTATACCAGCTCGCGGAACAAATATCGATCTTCATATTCAATTTTAAACCATTCCAGGAAATCGACATATTCTTCGCGGAATGATTTTTTCCTGTGATGCTCCTCTTGATTTTCAATATAAGCGATAACCCGTTTAACATCATCCTTGCTATAAGAAAAAGCACCGTAACCTTCCTGCCAGGCAAATTTTCCCCTTACAAGTTTCCGGTCATTGATCCACTTGGATGAAGAAGCTTTGATATCCTGCAACAAATCGGAGATGGATTGTGTGGGACGCATGCCAACCAGGATGTGAATATGGTCAGCAGTTCCGTTAATTGCCAATAGCTGGTGATTATTATTGCGGACGATCCCCGTGATGTATTTATACAATTCGTCCTTCCAGTTTGTTGAAATAAGGGCTTGACGGAATTTAACCGCAAAAACAAATTGCAGCTGAATGTGGGTGTAGGTATTCGGCATAAAAGGTAATTTTAAGATAGGATTGAATTTACAAATAAAAATTCAATTTGAAATCCTTTTCCTGATAATTTTTTGAGCTCGGTATACTATCCCTGATGGGGCTTAATTTTGGTTGGTGTTTATTTGGTCAGGATGATTTTGATTGCATCCCTACGGGATTTATATTATCTGGATGGCGTTAGATATTAGCTCATACACCGTTCCTATGGGACTTGAATCGGATCGGTGCGTTTCGCTTACCATTGTTTCGTCCCTACGGGACTTAGATTATACAGATGGCGTTGGATATTAGCTCATATACCGTCCCTATGGGACTAAAAAATCTTATAGAAAGCATTGGTGGACAAGCCCGCAGGGCTGAAATATCCTTGGATAAAAAATGCAATAAAAACAAAGTCCCGTAGGGACGATATATGCGTGTCACACCACACTTGCCTCCATGCTTTTCACCAAATCCGTAAGGCTTTCAAACGTTTCGTCGGCCAGGCTAAGCTTGGGGTTGGGGCTGTGGGTTTTTTCGGGAACGCAGATCACATGCATGCGGGCGGCTTTCCCGGCAATAACGCCGTTGATACTGTCTTCAATGACGAGGCAGTCCAGGGGATTGACGCCGAGCATTTTTGCCGTATTGATGTAGACATCCGGGTGCGGTTTGCCGTAATTTTCGTATTCGGCGGAATGGGTTTTTTCGAAGAAAGAGCGAATGTTCAGAACGTCCAGTACCGTATCGATCAGGACTTGGTAAGAAGAAGTCGCCAGGCCGATTTTCAGGCCACGGGCTTTGAAAAATTCGAGGCTGTCGATCACTCCCGGCAACGGCTCGCCATGTTCGCCGATCAGGACCTGCATCCGGGCGATAATCATTTGTAAAACGGCATCCGGGCCATGTTTTTCCCAGGGGATTTGCGCATACCAATAGTGAATGACCTCGTCCAGGCGCAGGCCAACCGTTTTTTCGAAGTCTTTCCGGGTCAAATTGCAGCCCACTTCATGGAATACTTCTTCCATGGCGATTTTCCACAGGGGCTCGGAGTCGATCAGGACGCCGTCCATATCATAAATCACAGCTTTATACTGCGTTAATTCTGAAAAAGTCATTCGAGTTTGATTTGATATAAATTGCGGCCGCCCACTTTTTTGTTGTACTCATCCGCGATGTAAAGATAGGCAGGATTTACGCAAATGGACTCTTTTTGGGTCGGGACCAGGAAGGAGATCCGTTTTTCATGGTCCACCTGCCCGTTTTCCTTTACCCGGAAGATCTCCACGCTGGAATAAGTCAGCAGGTAGCAGCGGTCTTTCCGGAACGTAACGGAAGTCACGGCATCCAGCTTATGGCCGCGGTCCCGCAACTGGATTTTCTGCTGCGGTTTGAGGCTGTAATTTCCCGCTTTTGCCGGCATTTTGTAACATGTCGTGAGCCCGTCGTAGGGTTGGGTCTGGCTTTTGGTAAAGATCACGAGGCTATCGCGGTAAAAACCCAGGGATTCGGCATCAAAGTGCCAGTCAGTTTTATTTTCCGGCGGAAAAGCCTGCTGATCGGCATAGGAAAAGCTGATTTTCCGGGCTTCGACCTCCTGCTTGCTGAGGATGTTTTTATCGCTGACGATGTAAACCGTCAAATCCTGCCGGCGGTTGGTATTGTTGCCAATATCTGCAATATAGAGTGTGCCTTTTCCATCGGTGGTGATGTCTTCCCAATCCACGTTCCTGGCATTGGAAACCCGCACCCGGTGAAAGATTTTGCCTTTCAGGTCGAGGAAATAAAGCAGGGGCTCATTCCCGCTGTCGTTGTGCGCCACAAAAACCGAATCATTCAGGAATTCAAGGCCTGAAATTTCACTTAATTCTTCTTCCAGTTTGGCAATTTTTTCCAGGCTCTGGCCAAAAAGAGGGAGGGGCAATAGCAGAAGCAAAAAGAAATATGGCAGTTGTTTCAGGGACATAACGGGAAGATCTATGCAGATTTTATGCCGGGTTTTTAATCAGCGTACTCGTCGCGCGCCAAACGGGCCTTGATTTCCTCGAGGTTGATCATTTTCTTTTCCTGGCGGGTTTTTTTGGCCGTTTCAGTAAAATACTTGTGCTGGGTGAGGAACATCACCTGGATTTCGTCCCATTTGCGATCGCTGTCGATTTTGCCATGCTCGCGCAATTCGAGGCGCAGTTTATCGGCGATTTCATGGAAATCATCCCGGCCGAGGTAATCCAGGTCGGCATCGCACATGATTTCTTCGAGCTTGTTTTTCGGCTGGTGCGGGATCTGGGTCACGTAAATCAGGCGGCGGATTTCTTCGATGTGTTCTTCCGTATAACCATATTTCGGCAGGATTTCGCCGGCCATGCGGGCGCCCACCGGTTCGTTTTTCTCATAGCTTTCCACGAACCCGGCATCGTGGTAAGTAGCCGCTGATTTGAGCAGGAAGAGGCCTTCATCGGTCACCCCTTCGAGGAGGGCGAGGCGTTCAACCGCGCGGCAAACGTCTTTGGTGTGGGCAATACTGTGGTAATGCAGCTTCGGCGACAGTTTTTTCTCCAGCACTTTCATGATGTGACGCTCCGCTTTATAATAGTTGATACTACTGTAATGGTGGAGGTTGACGATCTGGTGGAAGCGGTCGTTCGGATAAATGCCCTTGCCATCCACGGAAAGCTCGGGTTTGATGCTCTCCACGGTATACATGTCGATTAGGCCCTTGCTCTTCGATTTGACCTTGCCTTTGAAGGTACAGAGGAAATAAGGCTCAATGTACTGGAAGGTTTGCCCGGAAACAGTTACTTTTCCCGGCTCACCGAGCATTTCCATACGCTGGGCCTGGTTTACGGTGGAACCCCAGATGTCGTAAGCCAGTTTTTCGGAGCCGATCACCCCTGCAGTCACTTCACCCGTATTGATCCCGAGGCGCAAATCCCAGACGATCCGGCCGGTTTGCGTAGCTTCCTCGCGCATGATTTCCATCGCTTCCTGGATTTGGAGCGCAGCAAGACAGGCATCAATCGGGTTGGTTTGGTTGCGCACCGGCACACCGCCCGCACACATGTACGCATCGCCGATGGTTTTAATCTTTTCGAGGTTGTTGCGCACGATGATTTCGTCGAACTTACTGAAATAGATATCCAGCTCGCTGACGAGGTCGGACGGGCTCATCTTTTCGGCGATTTTGGTAAAGCCGACAAAGTCCGTAAACATCACCGAAACCGTTTTATAGGCGCGGGCACTGGCTTTTCCTTTGGTTTTCAGCTCGTGCATCGTGGATTCCGGGCTGATGTTTTTCAGGAGCTTTTCCGTTTTTTCCTTTTCAATTTCAAGCAGGCGTTTTTGTTCCTCGAGGTGGTTTTTCTTCTCCTCGATGGTTTGTTTCTGCTTTTCGATCTTGATATTCTGCTCGCGAATTTCCTTGGTGCGCTCGGCGATTTTCATCTCAAGTCTTACCTGGAGGCGGCGTTCCGCTTCGATGCGCTTGCGGGTAAAAATCAGGATAAAGACCCCGGCAAAGAAGGTTGCCACCAGCCAGAACCAGGTCTTGGTCCAGAAAGGCGCCGCCACATAAATATCAATCATCGCCGGTGTCGGGCTCCAACGGCCATTCCCCAGGCGGGCGTAAACCTTGAGGGTATAGTCACCCGGATCAATCGAATTAAAATGAATCTGGTTGGAGTTCCCGATCAGGATTTCGCCTTCGTCCGATCCGTAAAGCAGGTATTTGTAAGTCACCAGGCTCGGGTTGCTCATGTCGGTTGCCATGAACTTCACCGTAAAATTGCGCTGTTTGTAATTGAGCTCAATTTTTTTGGTTTCCGCCATGCTTCGCGTCAGGATGCCGTCTTTTTGCGGCTTGATCCATTTTTCATCGAGCTTGAATTTCGTAAACACCACGCCGGTTGTTTTCTTCTGGTTGTCGAAAGTCAGCGGGTTAAAATAATTGTAGCCGTTAATCGCCCCGAAATAAATGATCCCGCGCTGTGATTTCAGGTAGGCGCCCTGGTTGAATTCCGTAGAAACCAAACCGTCCAGCTCGGTATAATTTTCGACCTTTTTCGTTTCCGGGTTAAATTTCGAAATTCCTTTGTTGGTACTGAGCCAGAGGTTGCCCTTCGAATCGCGCACAATCCCGTAAACAACATTGTTCGGGAGGCCGTTTTTCTTATTGTACAGCTCGATTGCGTTCGTTTTCAGGTTGTAATGGATCATGCCCGAACCCATTGTGCCGAAGTAGAACTCGTTCTTCGAAACCTGGCAGATCGTGGTGATGTAGTCCTTGGATGCTTTTTTGAGGCTGCCGTTATTCTTAAACGGGATGATTTTCAATTCTTTGCCTTCGACCAGGTGATTGAGCCCGCCGAGGGAGGTTGGGAACCAGATTTTCCCGTTGTCCGCTTTGTAAATGTAACGGCAAATCCCGGCCGAAATGGTGCTTTTGGACTCAAAAGGATTGTGCTCGAAGGCCTGGAAAGTGTTGCTTTTCCGGTCAAAAAGCAGGATCCCGCCCTTGGTTGCGATGAAATATTTCTGTTCCTTCCAGTGCAGGATGCAATACGTCCGGTCAAAATTGGACGGGTTGGCGATGCCTTTGTAGGGAATTTTTTCAAAGTGATAAACGTGGGGCGAAGCGATTTTCAGGATGAACAAACCTTCCGTTGTGCCAACCAGGACTTCGTTGGTAGAAATCGCATTGAGGCTCAGGATGGAATTTTCATTGTTCTCAAAAGCGCTTTTCCCGTTCGGGTTGTTGCGGAAAAACTGCTCGAATTTGCCGGTCCCGATATTTTTGCGCGAAACGGCGTTGTCGGTCCCCACGAAAATGTATTTGGCCTTGCTGTCTTCACTGAAACACCAGACACTGGGCGAAGGAATTCCCTTGCTGAGGTCGCCGCTCGGCTCAATGCTGAGAAAACCTTTGTTGAACGGGTTAAAACTTCCGGCGCCGCGCTCGGTTGCTACCCAGTAAGTCCCGGTTTTGTCGCGGAAAATCTTGTTGACGGAGTTGTACAACAGCGCGTTTTTCTGGAAAATATCCTGGGTGTTTTGGTAAACCGAGCTTTTGCCGTTGTTTTCGTAAACGGAAAATAAGCCGTGGCTTTCGGTAGCGATGAAAAACTGGTGCTTGTTCTGTACATAAATGTCGGAAACATCCACCCAGCCGTAATTTTTGTCCAGCTTCGGCAGGTAAGGCTGCACTTTGCGTGCCTGGCTGTTGTAGAGGTAAAGTCCCTGGTTGGAGCCCAGCAGCCAGTTGTCCTCGCTCTTTTTCGCAATCGAATTGATGCGGACATAGGTTTTTTGCTTGCCGATCACCGGCACGGACGATACCTTCCCGGATTTTGCCCGGAGAATGAAGAGGCCCTTGTCTTCCGTACTGACAAAAAGCTGCTCGTCGTTGAGGAATTTGACCAACAGGATTTTCGAAGAAGGAATGTCGGAAATAACAAAACGGAATTTTTTGGTCTTGATGTTGAACATGCAAAGGCCGTTGGCGCTTGTCCCGAGCCAGAGATTGCCTTCGCTGTCTTCGGCAATGGTTTCAATCTGGAGGATGAAGCCCTGGTCCTGGTAAGTTTTGAAGCTATCGCTGGAAGGATCGTAGCAGGTAAGCCCGTTCGAGGTACCGAACCACAATTGCCCGCTGCGCGACTGGAAGGAAGTCTTGAAATAAGAATTCCCGATTCCCGGGGTATTATCCGAAGTGAAATTTTCAAAAGTTTGCCCGTCGAAACGATTCAGGCCATCCTGCGTACCAAACCAGAGGCTGCCGAAGCGGTCCTGTTCGATGGAGGTGACCGAGCTTTGGGAAAGCCCGTTCAGGATGGTGTAGTTTTTAAAACGATACGAACTCTGGCCGAATGTAAAATTCAGCAAAGAAATAACGACAATAAAGTATAAGCGTATGTGTAAGCTTTTATTCACTCCCCCTTTTGAAAAAACAAAATTTATTTGGCCGGTGCGGTGCTTTGTGTGTTGACTGCAATGGTTGAATTTTCCAGGTCGCGGTCAAACATATACATTCCCCCCTTGTCTTCGCCGATCAGTTTCAGCTTGTCGAGGATGGTGCGCGCCAGCGCTTCTTCTTCCAGTTGTTCGGAAACATACCACTGAACGAAGTTGTGTGTCGAATAATCTTTTTCCTGGAGGCAGATGTCCACCAGGTCATTGATGCTAGCCGTTACGGAAAGCTCATGCTCCAGCAGCAGCTCGAACACGTTTTCGAGGTTTTTGAATTCCGTTGGAGGCTGATCGAGGCCCGGAACAACAGCCTTTCCGCCGCGCTCGTTGATGAATTTAATGAGCTTCAGCATATGGAAACGCTCCTCGTCCGACTGGTTGTATAAAAATTTTGCCGTACCGTTCAATCCGTTGTTTTCTGCCCAGGATGCCATGGCCAGATAAAATTGCGAAGAAGAGTTTTCCTTCACCACCTGGTCGTTTAATGCGTGTTCTACTCGTGCGTTCATTTGAGGTGCTTTTTTGGGTAAAGGTAAGTATTTAAACGGAAAGAAAAAAATTAAATTTTTGTACAAATATTTTTAATTTTCTGGGCATCAGGACCTTCTGAAAACGGCTAAAAAAGGCACGAATCTTACTAAATCTTTAATTTAAGGTTAATTGAAACTTCATGTCCGCTTAATTTTGTAATTTAGCAAAAAAACGATGTCAAAAAAGAAAAAAACAAAAAAAGTAAGCAAATTCACCAAGGGCCTCAGTCACATCATCCGCCGGCTCTTTGAAAAAAATCCCGACACGGTTTTATCCCACAAAGAAGTTTACACGCAAATTATGCTCAAAGACAATGAGCTGCGCAAACAAGCTTTCGAAATCCTGAAAAATCTCGTAAAAGAAGGTTTCCTCGTTGAAACATCCCACAGCTCTTTCCGCCTGAACCTGAACATGGATTACGTGGACGGCGAAATCCAGCTGACTGCCCGCGGGGCCGGCTTCCTGCTCAACGAAGGCGGCGATATTTACATTGCACCGAACCACACCAACCAGGCGATGAACGGTGACCTCGTGCGCGTTGCCATTACCCGCAAGGGCGCCACCCGCACCGAAGGAAAAGTGGTGGAAGTGCTTGAGCGCGAGCGCACCCAGTTTGTGGGAACGATCGACCTGCACCCGAAATTTGCCTTTTTCATTCCCGACAACCAGCGCACAGGCGTTGATATCTACATCCCGATCGAAAAACTCAACGGAGCGCGGAACAAGGACCGCGTTTTGGTGAAAATCACCGTTTGGCCGAAAAGCGCCGAAAACCCATATGGCGAGGTGATCGAGGTGCTCAACTCCAAAAGCCCGAATGATAACGAGATGCTCAGCATTTTGTGTAACCAGGGACTGGAGATCAAATTCCCGCAGGAAGTCATTTCCGCTGCTGAAAACGTTTCGATGGAGCTCGATGAAAACGAGATCAAAACCCGCCGCGATTTCCGGAATATTACCACTTTTACCATTGACCCGGTCGATGCAAAGGATTTCGATGATGCGCTTTCCATCCAGAAACTGCAGAATGGCAATTACGAAATCGGGGTGCATATCGCCGATGTAAGCCATTACGTACAACCCGGAACGGCGATGGACCAGGAAGCTTCCAAGCGCGGAAACTCCGTTTACCTGGTCGATCGCGTGGTGCCGATGCTGCCGGAGCAGTTGTCGAATTTAGCCTGTTCGCTTCGTCCGAACGAAGACAAGTATACCTTCTCGGCGGTCTTTGAAATGGACGAAAGCGGCAAGATCTACAACGAGTGGTTCGGGAAAACGGCGATTCATTCCGACAGGCGCTTCACCTACGAAGAAGCCCAGGAAATCATTGAAGGAAAAGACGGGGACTTCCGTGAAGAAATCCTGGTATTTGATAAAATTGCCAAAGTACTGCGCAAAAAACGCCAGAAAGGCGGCGCTTTGATGATCGAAAGCGAAGAATTGCGCTTCAAGCTCAACGAAGATGGAAACCCGGTCGGTGTTGTAACGAAAGTGTCGAAAGATGCCAACAAACTGATCGAGGAATTCATGCTCCTGGCCAACCGCCGCGTGGCAACCTTCATTGCGAAACCGAAAAGCAAAAAAGACCCGATTCCTTTTGTATACCGCTGCCACGATAAGCCGGACCTGGCGAAAATCGAAGTCTTCAAACTCTTTATTGATAAGTTCGGGCACAAGCTCAATTTTACCCATCCCGACGAAATTGCCAAGTCCATCAACAGTTTGCTGGAAGATATCCGCCTCAAAAACGAATACAGCATCATCCAATCCATGGCGATCCGCTCCATGGCGAAAGCAACCTATGAAACGGAAAACATCGGGCACTACGGTCTCGGCTTTGAACATTACACGCATTTTACCTCACCGATCCGCCGCTACGCGGATTTGCTGGTTCACCGTATTTTATTCGAAGAGCTGACCGGCAAGCCGCATCGTTACGGAAACCAGCTGGGCCAGACCTGTAAGCACATTTCGCGCATGGAACGGAAAGCAACCGATGCCGAGCGCGAATCCAGCAAGTACTTCCAGTCGCTGTTTATGCAGGACAAGCTCGGAATGGTCTTCCACGGAACGGTTTCGGGCCTGGCGGATTTCGGCTTGTTTGTGCGTATCGACGAAAACGGCTGCGAAGGCATGATCCCGCTGATGGAAATCCCGGGCGATAAATTTGTATTTGACCAGGAAAATTACCGCATTATCGGTTCCAAAACCAAAAAGGAATACAATTTCGGTGACCATGTCGAAGTACAGGTGATGTCGGTAGACTTACGCAAGCGCCAGATCAACCTGGAGTTGGTGTAGCGTTCATCCGAACGTTTATTTTAGGCCGCAAAGGCTCTAAGACACGAAGGGGGCACGAAGATTTTTTTGTAAAATTTATTACATCTTACATAAATCTAAACCAGACCCTTTGCATCCTTGGCGGCACTTTGCGTTTCTCCGCATTCCTAATGAGCAGGCCAGCCCCTCACATGCTATGTTTCTATGTGGTTCAAAATAAACTATATCCTTTGCGTTTTTTGCGCCATGCTTAGCGTTTCTCTGCGTTCCTCATCTGCGCCATCCGCGGGAAACCGTTCTATGTTCCCTCTGTGCTCTATGTGGATTAAGAAATCCCTTTTTTATGGAATCATGCAACTTTCCGCCGGAAGGGTGTAACACATTCCTGCCAAAAGAGCCGGAACTTTGACATTGAATACAATTAAATCTAAATCCCATGAAAAAGTCAAGTTTGATTATCGGACTTCTCTTCATTACCGGCCTGACGCTTGGTTCCTGCAAACGCGAATATGTTTGTGAATGTTCCAAGACCTATACCGGCGAAGGAGGATCCACGACAGAAGATTACGCCAAATACACGTATAAGGATGACCGTGTCGGCGCCGAAGAAAAATGTAACGCGAACGAAAAAACCGACAGTGATGTCTTTGGAGAATACACCGTCAATTGTAGTATTGACGATTAAGACCTAGGAACGATGTAGATTTATTTACATATTTCCAGGAAAAGAGGGTGTTCCACGCAAGTGAGACACCCTCTTTTTGTTTCTATGAATAAAGAAAAAACGCCGTGAAAAAACTACCGGACTTCAACCTAAACACATATACCTATTACAATTCTGCACTACGTCCAACAGCTTTTTCAGCGGCGTTCCTAAATATGTGCGCGGTAAATCCGGGATGCCTTTTCAGGCGTATTCACCAACGCTCAGTTAACACTACACTTACAATAACGTAAGAAATTGCCAAAAGATTGAAAATTTAACAAAAAAATTTTGCGCAACCGAATAATTGCGCATATTTTTGCAACCAAAAGGTAGCAATTTAAATTGTAAAAAGTCATGAGAAGAGACGTATTCCAGGCGATTGCCGACCCCACCCGCCGGGCTATTTTAAGTTTGATCGCACTGCAGGCGATGACCCCGAATGCCCTGGCCGAACACTTCGACAGCAGCCGGCAGGCCGTATCGAAGCACATTAAAATCCTGACAGAATGCCAGTTACTGGACCAGCGGCAGAACGGAAGGGAGATTTATTATCACTTTAATCCTGAAAAAATGAAAGAAGTAGACCAATGGCTGGAGCCTTTCCGCAAAATGTGGGAGAGCAGGTTCAGCAATTTAGATGAAGTATTAATCCAATTAAAAAAGAAGAAAAATGATTAACAAAGATGTAGATTTCGTCAAGGACGCGGCGAACAAAAAACTGATCGTTACCCGCATGTTCGATGCGACCCGTGACCTGGTATGGCGCGCCTGGACGGAAAGCGAGCTGCTCGACCTCTGGTGGGCACCAAAGCCGTACAAAACCGAAACCAAACACCAGGAATTTAAAGTCGGGGGCCACTGGCTGTATTCCATGGTCAGCCCGGAAGGCGAACGGCATTGGTGCCGCCTGGATTATTTAAAGATCGATGCGCAGCAAAGTTATGATGCGATTGATACCTTTTGTGACGAAGAAGGCAATCGCAATACGGATTTCCCGCGCATGAGCTGGCACAATGAATTTCACCCGGAAGGCGAAACGACAAAAGTCGTAGTGAACATTACCTTTGAGAAGGAAGAAGACATCCGGACGATTATGGAAATGGGCTTCCGGGAGGGTTTTACCGCGGCGATGACCAACCTCGACCATTACCTGGCTACGGGCTTTATGCTGCGGAAGGAAATGAAAAAAAGCAGGGCGCCGCGGGTAACAACTTACCTGAATTTCCCGGGAACAACAGAAGAAGCTTTCCTGTTTTACCGGCAGGTTTTCAAGGGAGAATTCACCGGCAATGGCTTGCGCCGTTTCGGGGATATCGACATGCCGGCCGAGTACCCGCCGATGAAGGAAGAAGACAAAAAACTGATCATTCACGCAGAGCTCACGATCCTGGGCGGCCATGTGCTGAGGGCGACCGATTCGCCGGAAAGTATGGGCTTCAAGATGCAGCACGGAAATACCATGCACATCAACCTGGAGCCCGGGTCCCGCGAGGAAACCGAACGACTCTTCAAAGCGCTGTCGGAAGGAGGCGAAGTCAGCATGCCGCTCACGGATATGTTCTGGGGGGCTTATTTTGCTTCGTTTACGGATAAATACGGTATCAACTGGATGCTCAATTTCCAGGAAATCAGTGAATAAGAAAAGATGTAACCATTTACACGAAACCCGCTATATTTGATAGCGGGTTTTTTATTGGCTTTCCGGGAAAACCTGTTCAGAGATGATGACTTAAATGAAAACGATGACGCAAAAAATACCTTTCTTTTTCCTGGTTTTTTCCCTTGTTTTTGCAGGCTTTATCTACGGCCAGGAAGACTCCACGGAGCGCTTCAAAACACCGGTTGATTATATCCGCGAAAACAAATTTGAGAAAGCCGCTTTGTTGCTGGATCAGATGGCGGAGAACAAAACTTCGTATTTCAATTTCGGGATTTCCCTGCCGGCCGCCCTGGCTTTTGAAGGCGACTCGCTTTTCCTCGGCTTTTTGAAGTTCAACGGAGAAGGAAACTACAACATGGCGCCCTTTGCCCGGATCCTCTATCAAATCTGCCAATTGCACCGGCTAAAAAACAGCGCTTATTTAGCGGAGTATAAAAAGGAGCTTGGGCAGGAAAAGCAAAAAAACCTGTATATTGAGCTTGGTATTTACCTGGCTTACAGCGAGTTGAAAGCCCAAAAAATGCTCAGCAGGGACGAGCAGGCGCAGCTGCTACAAACACTCCGGAACCGCTACGAGCCGATTTCTTTTGCTGTCGAATCCGAATTTGACCGGAGTTTGCTGAAAGCCCTGCGTTTTAATTTGTGGTACGAAGCTTACACGCTGGGCCTCACAAACGCAACCGGGCTGAAAGAACAGCATTTTGAGCCGCAGGATTTTGCCCTTTTACCGATGATTCCCCTTTATGATGAAAAGCAAAATTTCAAACCGGTATTTGAAAACAAGCTCCAGGTTGTGAAATCGGCTGGCAATAAGCTGGGCGAAAGTGAAAAACAGGCAATCCTCGTACAGGCCCTGTTGGAAAGTCCTTCAGGTAAGCATAAAAAACAAATTGCCTCCTTTTTCCCCTCAAGAGATAGCTTGGACCGGATGCTGTTGGGGCTGATCAACCAAAGGCAGCCGGCTTTTGCTTTTGGGGACGAAATCCAGGCTTACCTGGCGCAGCATAGCCAAAAAGGACAATGGTTGGTGATTGATGTGTGGGGTACCTGGTGCGGTCCCTGCGTTGCCGAACTTCCGGAATGGAATAAATTTTACCTCAAAAGTCTGAAAAAAGACAAGATCCGCTTCCTGAGCTTATCGGCTTATTCGCAGGAAATAGCGGAATTTATGGCAGCCAAAAAATACAGTTTTCCTTACAAAGAGCTGACCGAAGCGGAAATCGAAATGATGAAACTCACCGGTTTCCCGACTACTTACCTCATCACACCGGCAGGGAAATACATCATCTTGCCTTTTGGTGAGGACAAAGAGGAAATGATCGGGATCCTGAGCGGGATTGATTGAGCAGGGACGCAAAGTAACTATTTTTGGAATAGTGTCCTTTGAAACACCTCCGCGTCCTTTGCGGGAACTTGG
>CBINGV010000022.1:0-19432 GCA_966250255.1 uncultured Flavobacteriales bacterium
ATCAGCAGGGAATAGGTTTCGGAGTGGATGTTCTCAATAGCCACCTGGAAACCGTAGAAAAATTTAGCTTCGGTATACTGTACTTCGGAGAGGAAGTTTTCCGCCAGGTTTTCGTTAACGATCCCGTCGGAAGCTGCAAAAAACGCCAGGATATGCTTGATGAAATGACGCTCGTTGTCATTCAGCTTGTTCTCCCAGTCGATCAAATCCTGCCCCAGGTCAATTTCTTCTGCCGTCCAGAAACTCGCTTCGGCTTTCTTGTAAAATTGCCAGATGTCATCATGCTGGATCGGGAACAAGACGAAGCGGTTGTCGTTCGGTTCTAAAATTGGTTCTACCTTTGCCATTTTATTCAAAATTTTTAGTCAATATTCGCCTAAGGAGCATCGCTGCCCTCAAGTCAGATTCTTATATTTTTTGTTGTGTCCCTCTCCCTAAAACGGGCGTAATAGTGAAGTGCTAGTTCTCCATAATTGGGGAGTACAAAATTTGTCAAAAAACTCTCCTTATGCAAGCTAAAGAAATTAACAACTTTACAGTTTATTAACATTAAAAATGTGAAGTCCTTTGATATCAACCCTTAACGGGATTATTAACAGAATCAAAAAGATATTCACAGTTTATTTTCTTTTTTTTGTCGATGCAAAGGCGCCGTTTATCAACGAATGATTTTTAAAAGAGGTTCCACCAAAATTTCTATAAATTTAGCGCAAAAAATGCATGATGTTACAGCAAAATCCGTCCAACTTTTGAACATTCAAATGTTTATTATTAATATAGCGTACGAATTGTAAAAGATGGCATCCGAATGGCTTAAAATTTTCGCTGAATGGAAACATGATTTCCTGCACTTGCTTTATCCTTCCACCTGCCTGGTTTGTGAAAAGGAATTGAGCAAAACGGAGCAGGAAATTTGCTTTTTCTGCCGCGACGAGCTGAAATTCACCACCTTCGAAAAATCACTGGAAGAAACAGAGCTCGATAAGCGTTTCTGGGGGCGCTGCCAGCTCGAAAGCACTTTTGCCCTGCTTTATTTTGAGCAACAAGGCGCCACCCAGGAAATCCTGCACCAGATCAAATACAAGGGAAAGCAGAAACTGGCGCGCGAAATGGGCCGGCTGAGCGGTGAAAAGCTCTTCGAAAACAGCAAATACAAAAGCATAGACGCCCTGGTCCCCGTGCCGCTCCACCCCAAAAAGCAACACCAGCGCGGGTTTAACCAAAGCGAGCAGATCGCCGCCGGGATTTCGGAGCACACCCAAATCCCCGTGAATACCCGCTTGCTCCGGCGCACCGTACACGCGGAGAGTCAAACCAAAATGGGCAAATTCGGCCGCTGGGACAATATCAGCGAAGCCTTTGTGGTAAACAAAACTTCCGGCGAATCGCTCCGGCATATTGCCCTGGTCGACGATGTGATCACAACCGGCTCCACACTCGAAGCCTGCATCCAGGCCATCCGGAAAGAACTGCCCGGGGTAAAAATCAGCGTAATCAGCCTGGCCGTAACGAAGAATTAGTCCGCTTTCGCGGAATTCGTAAATTCGGGCTCAATCAGGAATCTACGAATTCATCACTTCTAACCCAAAAAACCCCTAACTTCGCATCTCATTCAACATTCATCACTCATCATTCATCATTCATGAATCCATATATAATCGTCGGGGCAGGAATTGCCGGTTTGAGCATTGCACATCGCCTGGAACAGCGCGGGCTTCCTTTTCGTATTATTGATTCGGGCAACAACCAGGGCTCCATGGTCGCTGCAGGGATTATCAATCCTATCGTTTTCCGGCGGGTTTCGAAAAGCTGGCGTGTGGATGAGCTTCTTCCGGAAGCCAAACTGGTTTATGCGGAGCTTGAGAAACAACTCGGGCAGCCTTTCTTCCGCCCCATTCCTATCCGCCGGGCTTTTGCCCACGAACAGGAGCGCGATCTCTGGATTGAAAAACAGGAAAAGCCCGAATTTTCATCCTACCTGAAATCCCTGGATGAAACGGACTTACAATACGATACGATCCAGCAGCGCTGTGGCACGGGACAAGTCTTCGATTCCTGGTGGGTCGACACGAAAACACTCTTGCAAAGCTGGCAGCAAAAACTGGTCAACGAAGGAAAATTGACCTACGAAAGTTTCGACTACAGCCAGCTTGACCCGAAAAACAAAAGTTACCGGGGTGAACGTTTCGAAACGCTTATTTTTTGTGAAGGTTTTCGAAACCGGGAAAATCCCTGGTTTTCTTATTTGCCGGTACAGGCTACGAAAGGCGAATTGTTAACCGTTAAAAACGTTTTTCTCCTTGAAAATGAACTGTATAACTACAAATGCTTTGTTTTGCCGATAGGCGAGCAACACTTCAAGATCGGTGCAACCTATTCCTGGCACTCACCGGAACCTAACCTGACAGATGAAGCGCGGCAGGAACTCGAAGGGCATTTCCGGAAAATTACGGAAAGTCCTTACGCCGTGGTGAAGCACGAAGCCGGGATCCGGCCCACAACACCCGATCGCAAACCTTTAACCGGGCGACATCCCGATTTTCCGGGATTGGCAATTTATAACGGCCTGGGAACAAAAGGCTTTCTCATTTCCCCGCTGTTATCCAAAGAGTTCCTTGCTTACCTCCTGGATGACGTGCCGCTTCCTCCTGAAGTGAGCATAGCTCGTTTTTCGAAAAATAATTAGCATATTAGCACCATTCAAAGCATTAGCACAGAACTATGGCAAACAGAAGTTACATTTACGGCATTAAAGACGGGAAATACAGCAGCATCGGCGAATTCCCATATGGCATTCCTTACGCTTACCAGGTATTGGCCGCCTATGACAACCGCTGCACCGAATCCGATCTTTTCGATAAAAACCTGGGCATCCGGGCCGATTTCCAAAAAGGAAAAAAAGCGCTCTATTTCCTGATGGATTTCCTCGTCGAAAGCGGTGAAATGAAGGACCATGCCGATTTTGTGGAAGCGGTGAAAAGCACCAAAGCTTTCCTGGATCAGATCGATGCTGATGTTACCCTGCTTGAAAACGGCGAAATTTATGCTTTATATACGGACCGCGAAGGAAATTACCTTGACGGTCCGGGCCTGGAAAAAAACAACGAATTCGAGCGTGAAGACATCCAATGGATCGGGGAAGACATCAATAACCTGAGTGAATTCGGGATTGAGCCGAAGCAATTGTTTCACCTCGCGGATGAAAAAGCGCGCGAATTATTCAAATCCATGCTCGATCTGCAGCACAACTGGAAGGAAAAAATGGGCCTCGACAGTTGGAGATCGATTCTTTATTTCCAGTTTAAGAACGATTAATATTTCGGAACGCAAAGTCAAATAACATATTAAACAATTAACATGTTCGAAAAAGAATTAAGCCAGCGCAGTAATTCCTGCTGCGAATTGTGCAATATCCAGGGAGAGCTCCAAAGCTACGACGTGCAGCCCTTACAGCACAACGGCCGCATTGATGATCACATTTTGCTCTGCGAAAGCTGCAAATCACAGGTGGAAAACCCCGGATCAACCGACCCGAATCACTGGCGCTGCCTGAACGACAGCATGTGGAGCGAAGTTCCCGCCGTACAGGTGGTGGCCTGGCGCATGCTTCACCGCCTGCGTGCCGAAGGCTGGCCGCAGGATTTGCTGGATATGCTCTACCTTGATGAAGAAACCCTGGCCTGGGCCAAAGCCGGTGCAGACGAAGACGACAGCGAGGAAAAAGAATACCACACGGACAGCAACGGCGCCCGCCTCGAAGCCGGGGATAATGTCGTGCTTATCAAAGACCTGAATGTAAAAGGCGGCGGATTTACAGCCAAACGCGGAACGGCCGTGCGCAATATCTCGCTCGTGCACGATAACCCGGAGCACATTGAAGGAAAGATTAACGGGCAAACGATCGTAATCCTGACGAAATACGTGAAGAAATAATTAATGAATAAAGAAAGCCAGCAACACCCCAACCAGGATACTGGTCAGTTTCAGGAGATTAAACTTGTGGTTTTCGCTCGTTTCGAAAATGATGGTCGTTGAAATATGCAGGAACATCCCCACCACGATCGCCAGCAGGTAGTTCATATTAATAAAGTCGATCTTCCCATTGGTAAACCAGCCCAAAAGCAAGCCTCCCGGTGTCATAATACCGAAAATCAGGAGAATGGTCCAGGATTTCAAGGTCGAATAATTGCTTTTGCGTAACAAGGTCATCAGGGCAATAGCAACCGGCACCTGGTGAAACAAAATTCCCATCAGTAAAGACATCCCCGACCCGTGCACATGCGCATGATGCTCGTGGGCGCTTTCCGGTAAAGCCAATGGAATCCCTTCGATCAGCGAGTGGAGCGAAAGCGAAATGAACAGGCCCCAGGGGAAGCGGTGCTCGTGGTGTAAATGAACGTGCCCGTGCTCAATCCCGCCCGAAAAATATTCCAGGAAAAGCTGCACCAGGAAGCCGATCAGGACATAAATCCCGATTTTTTCGCTGTGATCATGGTAGAGCTCCGGCAAAAAATGTACAAACGCAATGGCCAGCAAAAAACCGCCGCTGAAAGCCAGCAGGATCTTGATGATATTGCGCTGGTTAAAGGAATTGAGCAAATCCACGATCAATCCGCCGGCAACCACCGCTGCGATCAACAAAAGAAACTGGATGCCGACACTCATTTTTTCTGTGCTTCCAAAATTAAACGCGGGGAACTGGCGCTATTGTATTTGTCCAGGGCATAATCGCCATAAGTATTCAGCAATTCGAAACCGCTTTCTCCCAGCAGTTTTTTGAAATCCTTCAACTCGAGGACCTGCACGCGTTCCGTAAAATGAAACTCGTGTCCCTGGTCGTGGAAATGGATGTGCTTGAAAATGTGTTTGCCGTCGTATTTTCGCTCAATATCAAAGGCAAGTCCTTCGACCGTTTTGTTTTCATAAGGAACAAGCTCTTTGACCACCTTGCTCGCGTTCATAAAATCGATGACCAGTTTCCCTTCCGGGCGCAGCATCGCGTAAACCGCTTTGAGCACCTTCAGGTTTTCAGTCGAATCGTCAAAATAACCGAAACTGGTGAACAGGTTAAACACCGCATCAAACTGGCGACCGGGATACACCTCGCGCATATCATGCACATCAAAATGCAGGCTGTCATGCGTCAGCTTCCGGGCTTCCGCGATGCTGTTCGGCGATAAATCGAGCCCCAGCACATCCAGATCATAGCCGCTGAGTGAAAAGGCATGCCGCCCTTTGCCGCAGGCCAGGTCTAGTACCGGCGCACCCGCCTTGAGCTTCAGTTTTGAAACCAGGTTCCCGATAAAAAATTCGGCTTCCGAATAATCGCGGTTGGCATAAAGCTGGTGGTAGTAAGGTGAATCGAACCAACTTTCGAACCAATTGGCGGACGTTGTTTTACTTTCATTCATGAGCAAATACAAAATTACAATTTTAAGCGTGATTGGAAATGCACTTATTTGAAAACTTTCGCAATTATTAAAAAAATGAAACTTTTTTTCTATGAACCCGTATTATGTATCGACTATTTTATATATTTGTCAGTCATCTTGAGTAAACATGGAGTTGGGTAACATCTACAATTTGTACAAAACGATGGAACAGGAGAATATCCTGCTTTCCTTCAAAGGAGTTGTGACCTCCGATCTGCTCACTTCTGTGTTACAGATCATGGAAACGAAGATGGACTATATGGAGGAATCACCGAAAACCAAGAAGAAAGTCTTCAACGTTTTGGTCGAATGCCTTCAGAACTTATACCACCACATTGATGTCAATGATGAAAATGCCGCCGAGCAGCGCAGGATCATCGAACAAAAATCCGCTTTGTTCCTCATTGCCAAAGAGGGTGATTTTTTCAATATCCGCACCGGGAATTACGTGGACAAAGACAGTGCCCACGAATTGAGTTCCAAGCTGGATAAAATCAACTCCATGGACAAGGAAGAGCTCAAATCCTATTACCAGGAAGTGCTCAACAACGGAAATTTATCTGAAAAAGGAACCGCCGGGCTCGGAATGATCGACATCGCCCGGAAATCAGGAAACAAACTCGAATATCAACTCTTGGACGTGAATGAAACGACCAGTTTCTTCTGTCTCAACGTAAAAATAGATTAACATATAAACAGACATGGAAAATTTAATTTTAGAAGGATCAGCCAAAACACCGTCGGTAACTTTTAACTCAAGCGAAGGGAAATTAGAACTCAAAGGACGTTCCATCCCTGAGAATTCCGTGGAGTTTTATAAGCCCTTAAATGATTGGATTGACGGCTACGGAGGGTCTCCGAAAGCGCAAACAACCGTTGATATCAAATTAGAATATTTCAACACCTCTTCCTCCAAATGTATCCTCGATTTGTTCAAAAAACTCGAAGGCATCCACGGAAAAGGAACAGAAGTAAGCATCAACTGGTATTTTGAAGAAGACGATGAAGACATGGAAGAAGCCGGTGAAGACTACCAGGCCATCATTTCCCTGCCTTTCAAAATCATCGAAGTAGAAGAAATCTGAATGAAGAATTAAAAATGGAGAATTATTTTCTCATTTCAATTCTTCATTCTTAATGCTCCATTTTTAATTCAATAAAATGTTTTCAATCGGGATAACCGGAGGAATCGGGTCAGGCAAATCACTGGTTTGCAAGGTCATCGAACATCTCGGTTATCCCGTTTTTTATGCCGACGAGGTGGCCAGGGAAAATATGCTCGAAAACCTCGGCCTGATCAACGCGATCGTCAAAGCCTTCGGTGAAAAAGCCTATATCGGGAAGGAGCTCAACCGCAATTACCTCGCTTCGCAGATTTTCAGTAAGCCGGAGCTCCGTGAAAAGCTCAATTCCCTGGTCCACCCGACTGTTTTTGAGGCTTTCGAAAACTGGAAAAAAGAGCAGCGCTCCCCGCTTGTTTTTAACGAAGCCGCCATCATGTTCGAAACCGGATCCTACAAACGTTTCGACAGCGTCTGGCTCGTGGTGGCCGGACGGGAAACAAGGATTGAACGGGTCATGAAACGGGACAACAGCTCCCGTGAGGCTGTGCTCGCCCGCATGAACAACCAAATGAGCGATGAGGAAAAAATAAAATTCGGCCCGAAGATCATTCGCAACAACGATGATGACCTCGTACTGGAACAAGTGCTGTTACTAATAAAACAATTTTCCCCGTGACTAGCTCTCCCGATAACCATCGGAATATCATTCATCACTCATCATTCAAACTAACTACATCCGCAAGCCCATCACCAGCACATCATCCGTTTGCGGCAGGCTCTGCTTCCAGTTATTGAACACATATTCGAGGTAACCCTCCTGCTCCTCCATGCTAAAGGACTGAATTTCCAGCAATAAGTCCCGGAACGATTTTTTGTTGAATTTTTTGCTTTTTTCGCCCCCGAACTGGTCCACGAAACCATCCGAAAACAGGTAAAAACTGTCGTTTTCCTGCACCTCGATCTGCACCGAAGTAAATTCCTTTTCGATGTCCTTGTAAAAACCTATGGGATAGCGTGCCGCCCGGTATTCGGTGAATTCGCCCTCGCGCAGCAGTACCAAAGGCCGGAAAGCCCCGGAATAGGTGACCGTCCGCCGTTCCCGGTCAAATACACAAAGCGCGATGTCCATCCCGTCGGGTGTTTCTTCCCGGCTGTTGTTATTCAGTTCTTCGAACAGGTATTCGTCCAGTTTTTGAAGAATTTCAGCGGGGTCCAGCAAGTTCTGGCGCACGATATTCCGCAGCAGCGAATTCGCCAGCACTGTCATCAAAGCGCCGGGAACGCCGTGGCCCGTACAATCGATCGCTGCCACGAAAACCTGTTCGCCCTGCTCGTGCATCCAGTAAAAATCACCACTCACGATGTCTTTCGGTTTGTAGAGTACAAAGGCATCGCTGAACGCTCTTTTCAGACGTTCTTTGTCCGGCAGGATGGCCTTCTGGATCCGCTCCGAATAACGGATACTGTCAAGCACCTCGTTGTTTTTTTCCTTCAGTTTTTCGTTATTGAGCTTCAGTTGACTTTCCTTGCGCTTGATTTCCGAAATATCCTGCCCGATACCGATCAATTCGTTTTCAGGTCCCAGCGAAAGGTTCCACAAAATGTGTTTCTCCCGCCCGAAAGCATCCACCACCACTTGCTCGGAACTAAAGCTCGATAATGGCAATTGCTCCCGTTTTTGGCGCAGCAGCGCCAAGGTCGATTTTTTGATTTCGTAGCTCAGCAACTCGCGGTTTTTCACCTTCGTGCTCCAGGAAAGCCCGATCAGTTTTACCGGTTCATAGCCCAACAGTTTTTTGACCGGTTGATTGATGTAGGCGATTTCGCCGCTGGGGCTGATCACTACCACCAGGGTATCCAGTTTTTCGAGAATATACGTTGACAGATTTGTCATGGGGGAAAAATGAAAATTGTTTTAAACTATTATCGTGAATTTGCTTCGCTGAAGCTACGCGAAAGCAAGGCAGGGTAAGAACTAGCAGGAATACAGCCAGCGATGCTTACACATGGGATAATATTTAAAACAGCATTTTTTCATTTCCGGGACAAAGATAGGAATAATGTGTTAATCCCTTCATGTGTTAAAGAAATAATATTTTAATTGCATTACCCCTTTGGAACGGAGATCAATTTTTCATAGGAGTATAGTAGCACATGTAAAATAAATAATTTATATCTTGGACCTTTCTTAGTTAATTATTTCTATTTAATCTGTTTTGAAGGGGTGCTTACATCTGATTTTTTGCCTGGCTTTTGCCTTTGTTTCCGGCATTTCCTTAGCCCGGAACAATCAGGCGGACTTATCTCCCATGGAGCAAAAAGCCAGGTTCCATCTCGATCTTTCAGACAGATACCTGAACCAAAATTTAGATTCTTCACTACGGCATGCGCTCATTGCAAAATCCTTGCTCCCAAAGGTAAACGCCCTTGGTTTGAAGGCCAATATCCTGAATAATCTCGGGGAAGTATACCGCTCCAAAGGCGATCTCGACCAGGCCCTCACCTACTACCTCGAATCCGGGTCGATCATCAGTTCCGCCAGCTTAAAACAGCCCGGAGACCTGCAGCTGACCCTGCTAAAATCAGACGTGCTACTGAAAACAGGGACCCTTTACCTTCAACTGCAAAATTTCGCCAAAAGCCTGGCTTATTACAACAAATCGCTCGCTTTGTTGGAAAAAGTCCGCACAAAAGTCCCGAAAAAAGAGGTGGAAACCCGGAAGCTGAAGATTTTCAATAACATGGCTGCCGTTTTTTTGCATCAAAAGGATTTTGAAACCGCTCTCGTTTATTTTAAAAATGCACTGGAATCCAATAAGACAGGAAAAAATCCGGCGATTGAAGGCAGCTTGCTGAACAACATTGGGATTTGCTACCTCGAAAAAAAGGAACACGACCTCGCTAGTCATTATTTTCAGCAATCACTCAAAATCAGGACCGCAGCACAGGATAAAAAAGGCCAGGCGCAGGCGCTCAATAATATCGGTAAAAATGAAGTATTCAAAGGCAATTTCCGGGAGGCAAAAAACTATTTTTCGCAGGCGCTGGCCCTGAGCAGACAAACAGGCAGCCCGGAGTCGGCCCTAATCTCGCTGCAATCGCTTTCCCTGGTATCGGATACCTTACAGGAATACAAAGCCGCACTGGAATTTTTTAAGCAATACAAAGCACTGAACGATAGCGTTTTTAACCTCGAAAGCCGCACGGCCATCGCCAAACTCGAAGAACAGCATAAACGCGTCGAAGACAAGAAAAAGTATGAGCTGAAATTGCAGCGGAACGAATCCGACCGGCTTAAATCCCAGATGCGGAATATCATCCTGTTCGGGGTCCTGATCTTCCTGCTTTCCGCCTCCCTGTTTTTTATTACGGTAATGCGCGGCCGGGTCCGTAACGCCAAGCTCCAGCAGGAAAAACTTCACCTTGAACAGGAAAACCTAAAGCTGGAACACCAAGCTTTGCAGGAAAGCCTGGAATTCAAAGAACGGGAGCTTACCGCAAATGCGCTGAATTTATTGAAAAATAATGAGCTGAACACCAAGATCACCGAAAGCCTGCACAAACTTAAATCTTCTTCCAAAAAAGAAAACCAGGACCTGATCCAGGAACTTATTTCGGAATTGCGCGCCAGCCAGAACGATACACTTTGGGAAGAATTCGAGCTCCATTTTACCAAAGTCCACTCACATTTTTACCAGGCGCTCCAGGAAAAATTTCCCGCCTTAACCTCCAACGAAAAGAAATTGTGCGCTTTCCTGAGACTCAATATGTCCACTAAAGACATCTCCGGCATCACCCGACAATCCGTAAACAGCATTACAGTCGCCCGTTCGAGGCTGCGTAAAAAGCTGAACATAGAGGGAGAAGACATCCATCTGGTGAATTTCCTGATGGAATTATAGACCAAAAACAAGCGTATTAACGATTGATAAACAAACACTTAAAATAAATTGTATTGTAATTGTAAGGCCTTTTTTGCTTTTTGTATCGCGTTTGTAAGTGTTTTTACGGAAACAGGCGAAAACTTTCCCTGTAATTTTGCTTTCGAAATCAAACCATGTATCGTTAATCTTAAATTAAATGTTACGAATGAAAACAAAATTATTCAGTTGTATTGCCGGGCTGATCTTCTTTTCCAAGGCTGCTTATACACAATTTTACGTGAAAGATGTATTTTTTCAAACAACCGGCGTTTCCAACGAAGGCATTGTGGCGGGCTATGTCGAATGGGCTGGTCCTTACTTTTTGTGGGACCCGGTATCACAAATAACCACAGAAATTGGCGGAACAGCCCCGGGCAACGGCGTTGGTGGACAAGCTGCTTTTTCAGCGGACGGCAACTTCCTTTCTGGCACCAGTCCCGGGCCTATGGGCAACGAAATGTCGCGCTATAATGTATCCACTGCCAGCTGGACGCCCCTGGGAAGCCTCGGATTCACGATTGATGATTCGTACAGCGGCGGCTATTCAATTTCGGGAGACGGAACAACAGTTGTCGGAAACGCCTGGGCCGACACAGCCGGCGGGGTTGCCTATTCCGAAGCCATCGCCTGGACACAGGAAAGCGGGATTGTGAACCTCGGTACGATTTTCGAAGGCCGGAGCACCCGTGCCAATGCGGTGAACGGCGACGGTTCGGTGATCGTTGGCTGGCAAGACTTTAATGGTCCGTGGAAATCCGCTGTGTGGAGAAAAAACAGCGAGGGAAACTACCTCCAAAACGCTTATTTATTAATTAACCCCGAAGGTGATTCTACGGACGAGTATAACCAGCTGGGTGAATGCAGCGCAATTTCCGCCGATGGCAACTGGATTGGTGGCCACGGCGATTATGCCACCAACGGCAATCCCTGGATCTGGAGTGAAGCCGGCGGCTACGTCGATTTGGGAACGCTCGCCGAAGGAGCTTACGGCTATGTGGCAGCCCTGAACGAAAACGGAACGGTTGCTGTCGGAAGGCTGCAACTCGGGCCTTGGGACCCGGAAATTCCCTACATCTGGACAGAGGCAGGCGGGATGCAGAATATCAACGATTATGCTGCCAACACCCTGGGAATTGATCTCGGGAGCAAACAGATCTATTCGGCCAACTGCATGTCTTCCAACGGGCAGTACATCGTAGGCTACGGTTATGACAACATCACTTTTGAGCCTTTTGCTTACCGCTTAAACGCCTGGGTGCTCGGCACGCCGGAAATAGAGAAAGAAAACGTGAAGCTTTATCCGAATCCGGCTTCCGACAAAGTGACGGTATCGGCCCCAGGAAAATCAAGGCTTCGCATCTTCAACCCGGAAGGAAAAACAATGGCTTTCCTTGAATTTGATGAGCAGCAGCAACTGGATATTTCCAATTACGAAGCCGGGGTTTATTTCGCTGAGATCAGCTCGGTCGATTCGTTTAAAACCATTCGCTTTGTGAAAGATTGAATCCCGTTTCATAGATAGAAGAAGGGTTTGTTGGTTTTCAGCAAGCCCTTTTTTATTTAAGAAGACTGGTTTTATACAAGCGCAGCTCATCCCAGGAAAAATGCTCTCCGTATTTTTCCTTGACCGGCGTCAGCGAATCGCCTTCAAAGCCGGAAAAAGCTTCGCGCAGCTCTTCGATCCGTTCTGCGGACATAACTTCTTGCAACTCGAGCTTTTCGGCCTTCAGCAATTGCGAAATGTGACTGAAAATCGTGCCCTCGCTCAGCATGCGCTGTTCGGCGATCTCGGCAATCGTTTTCCCGGCCTTGATCAATGCCAGCGTCTGCTCGGTGCTCGGAATTTTTTCTTCCTTCGCTTTTTTCTCCTTTTTGGCTTTTTTCACCGGGATTTCCTCTTCGTACAATTCATCGAAATCCAGCAAGGTGCTGTTGCTGCGCAAATCCTGCCGGATCGCTTCGATTTTACCGATCTTGTATTTCAGCATTTCCTCGTTCCAGACGATGCTTTTCGTGAGCGGCTTTTCATCCCGCATCGCCTCCAGCAGCATGCGCATTTTTTTAATCCGGACGATTTGTTCTGTATGTACTTCGTCCACTTCCTCGAGTTCTTCAAAATACGCCTTGATCTTCGGCAGGCGCTTTACCTCGTGCATTTTGCGAAGCAAGGAACCCAGCACTTCGTCGAGGTCCTTGTAGAAATAGGCATAGGCCGCCAAGACCCGTTCACAGGCAAACGCGAGGTTGAAATCCGGCTGGTAAAAAATCCGCTGCAGCTGCTTGATGAATTTCGATGCCGGGTCGTTCAGCAATTCCATTTTCTTGGATTGATGCCGCGCCCAATCGGCGTGTTTGGCCTTTTCCGATTTCATGGGAGCCGAATCGTAACTCGCTGCGTGGATGCGCCAGGAAGCGGCCAGTTCGCCAAAATCAAAGGCTTGCTGCAATTCGTCGAGCAAAAAGCTTTTTGTTGATTCCGACAGGGCCTCATTCAATAAATCCGTATCCGTTTTATTTTCGGCGTAATCGATCACCTGGCGGTTGTTCTGCATCGCATTCGTGTGGAAGGGCTTCAGTAAAACCAAACCTTCCAGCGAACGCAAACGGCTTAGCGCCACGTAGGCCTGGCCCGGCGCAAAAGCATCCGCTACATCAATCACCGCCTTATCAAAGGTCAGTCCCTGGCTTTTGTGTACCGTGATCGCCCAGGCGAGCTTCAGGGGATACTGAACATAGGTACCGATTGTTTCCTCTTTGATTTCCTTCGTGGTTTCGTCAAGCGTGTAGCGCACATTTTCCCATTCGTACTTCTGTACTTCGATCGTGCGTTTTTCTTCCGGGAATTCTACCGTTACCTCAGCCTCATTCAATTCTTTGATCACCCCCATTTTTCCATTGAAAAACAGTTTATCGGGTGAAATATCATTCTTGATGAACATCACCTGGGCGCCTTTTTTCAGCTCAAGCGCCGTTTCGATCGGGAACAGGTGCGGCGGAAAATCGCCTTTGGTTTCTGCCTCGTAAGTATATAATTTTCCCGGTAAATGGTCCAGCTGTTTCTGGTTGATCTGGTCGGCTTTGTAATTATGCGTCGTCAGGGTGATGTATCCCGGGTGTTCCTGGATTTCGAAAGCCGGGTCCACGTGCCGGTTTAGCCGTTCCTTATCTTCTTCGGTCACCCGGTTATCCCGCAGGTGGTTGAGCAAGCGGATAAATTCGGGATCGTCCTGCCGGAAAATTTTTTCCAGCTCAATGTACAAAGGCGGACTTTCGCGCATCACGCGGGCATAGAAAAAGAAAATGCCTTCGTAATAGCGCCGCAGCACCTCCCATTCTTCGTTTTTGACTACCGGCGGCAGCTGCATCAGGTCGCCAATAAACAACACCTGGACGCCGCCGAAAGGCTGGTTTTTTTTGCGAACATTACGCATCATCCAGTCCATCGCATCCAGCAGGTCGGCACGAAGCATACTCACCTCATCAATGATTAGCAATTCCATGTTCCGGATCAGGTCGATACGCTTGCGGTTCATCTGGAAATGGCGCATCAGGGAATCCCGCGTTTCGATCTTGAGGGCTTCGGAAGCCCGGAAATCGGCATGCTCCGGGATAAAGGCCGCAAAAGGCAGCTGAAACATCGAATGGATCGTCACCCCACCGGCATTGAGTGCCGCAATTCCCGTCGGAGCAACCACGATGACCTGTTTCAAGGTTTGTTTTTTGATTTCGTTCAACAGGGTGGTTTTCCCGGTGCCGGCCTTGCCAGTCAGGAAAATGTTTTTTTTCGTTTGGTTTATGAAGCGCTTGACGAGCTCAGCAGGTTCCATTTTTTAATGTGCTAATTATTTTAATAGGCTAATGTGCTAATGGATTAGCTGACATGCTGATTAGCTAATTGGCTAATTGACACATCAGCTAATTATTTTCTGTTCATGTTGATGTCGTAATACTCCGAATTGATGACCTTGCCCAGTTTGAAATAGCGGATATTGATATCCAGCAGTTTTTCCTGGTATTGCAGTCTTTTTTCGAGGTCGGGCAGGTTCGGGTTAAGGCAGATATCGCCGAGGTAATTGGTTTTTGATAAATCGCCCCGCAGCCAGCGGCCATTGCGCTTGCCCATCACGTATTCGCCCACCTGGTTGAGCTGCCCGTTCGGTGTATAATATTTCCAGACACCCGTTGGCAGGCCGTTTTTCATCGTGCCCTCACTTTGGAGTGTTCCGTCATCGTAGTAATTCTTTACGTAGCCATTGAAACGGTTGTAAGACGAATCTTTTTGCCAGATAGTCATAAACTGGCGCACTTCGTAATGATCGGTGTGGGAACAATCGTAATTTTCAATCTTCTCAATCACATAGCTTGTAAACAAAGCGTTCCCGAGGGAGTCGTAATCTGTCCGGATCCCCTTGGACTTGAACTTGATGCTATCGTTTATTTTCAGGATCGTATCGAAATAATCTACTTCATAGAGTTTCACCCCGCCGTAATTGTTGTAATACCAGCAGCCTACTTTTTTGCCTTTGTCGACCGGTCCATCGCGTGCAATGACCTGGTCCGGGAAGTATTTCGTCACCTGGTATTTTACCCCGCTTTTGTCAATCAGGCTCGGGCGGCCATAATACGGCTGTTCCAGGGCATATTCATCCATCAGGCCGTATTGCATCAGGAGATCATAGGTCGAAGGCACAGCGATCAGGTCGTCCGGCTGGAAATAAATCGAATCGCGCCAATCGAAGAGATAACGCACACTCAGCTCGTTTTCCTCCCAGATTTTTTCCTCCACCGGGAACGAATACTGGAATTTCACATAATGGTATTTGGTCCCGAGCGTATCAAATGCTTCGTAATCGTCGATCGGCTGGTTGTTGAGGAAAAATCCGCGTTTGGCCAGCATCCCGTTCGGGTGATAAGCCTTTGATTCGCCCTGCAGCTGCTGGTTTTGGAAATTCAGGTCATACAAGGTAATCGTATCGCGTCCGGGCAAGGTCAGGTCGGTGCGCATGATCCCGTCCAGCAAACCATCCCGGTAGGAGCTTCGCGTTGTGATTAGTTTGTTTCGTTCCAGGCTCGGCCCCTCCATGAAACCATCTTTATAAAAAGCCTCAAAATTGATCTTGCCCTCCCAGTCGTAGTATTTTTCTTCCCCGTTCAACATCCCTTTGTTGTAATGCACCACATGCTGCAGGTAATAGGTCGTTTTCAGCGGGTAATTCTTGTAGGACGAAGCATCCGGCATGTAATACTCATCGTAATATTCTTCTCCTTTGCGCGGTTTTCTGACTTTCGGCTTCGGATGAGCAAAAGCATAAGTTCGCTCTTCTCCCTGTCGCTCGCCATTTTCAAAATTGGTTTCTTTCCTTATTTTTCCTTTCTGGTCATAAGCGATCCATTTTCCTACCGGCTTCCCGTTCAGCATTTTTCCTTCGATGCGCACCACGGATGAACCGAAAGCTTCCTGCTGGTACAATTCCGTTTCGTCATAATCATACGGGTTATAATCCACGCCATCGGCTATTTGCGAAGCAAAAGGGAAAATATTCCGGAACAGGCTTTCAAAATTGAGCCCGAGGTCGAGGTAAGGATAATACTTGTCGTATTTGGCCTTGCCGGTTTTCTGGAATTTCAGGTAATCCGCCACCAGTTTGATCGTAAAGGCCTGTTTCGGTGAAGCGAGCCGGATGGCATTTTTCTTGATGGAAATTGCCGGCTTGGAGCTGTTCATCTCAAGCACCACATCCCCGCTAAAAGGCACATCTTCGTAAGTTAACGTATAATCGTCCGTTGTCTCGAAGCTGCGCAGGTAATAGATTTTGGATTGCGGCAGCGAATCCTTGTGATAAGAACCCGAATAGCTTCCGTTCGAAATCGTAATGGCTTTCAGCTTTTGCAGGAAAGACTCGCCGCGGTGTGAAAAGTAGGAATAATCTTCTCCGAAAGTATAATTGGTTACCTGCAGCGGAGTTTGATTCACAGAACGGATCAGCACATTCAACTGGCGCTCTGCCGGGTTGAAGGTCGATTCTGCACAGGGCATTTTATCAAAATACCAGGATTTGTACAGCGTTAACGGTTCGGTCAGTGTGGCTTTCGTCAGCGTATCGAAGGCATTGCGTTCATAATAGTTGAAATCGCTGTGAAAGTTCGTCACCAACCCGTCGATCATTACTTTCGGATAGCGCTCGTATTTCACCGGTGAATTCACAAATTCACCCAGGGAATCGTAGCGGGAAACGCTCAGCAGCTTGCCTTTGTAATCATACACCGTAACCGAATACTCCCGGCTATTTTTATCATAAAGCACCACATTGGAAGCCTGGCCGTTATCCCAGAAAATCGTATCCTCATGTACCAGGTCCCCGTTTTCATAGCGATAACGGAACTTCAGCTGGCCGTTCGGGTAAAATTCTTCGTAGACATTCTTGTAGAGGTTTTGGATCCCGATGCTGTCGATCAGTTTGGAACGCGAAAGCTGCTTCCCGTTATACCAGCTTTTTTCATTGCTGTAGCGCATATAATTCCAGTCATCGGCATAATCTCCTTCGAGCTCATAACCCCCTTCCAGGTCATAAGCCGATCCGTCATACGAGGTCATTTTTTCCTCGGGCAATTCCAGCTCTTCGACCTCCGGTTTGAAAAACTTAAACAGATGGTTAAAGTCAACCTGGGCCTGGTAAATATTATCGGGAAGGCTCACCGAATCACTTTTGATCAGGCCCTGGTTGGCCACTCCACGCACCATGACCTTATGCGAAACCGGCGCATCCTTATCCGCGTAAGTCATGTGTTTGTAGAGGTAATATTTATGCTCATACAACTTACTTACGGGGTCCTGGAGATAATCCTCGTTATAAAAAAACCATTCGCCGCTGGCCTCACCCTGGGTATAGAAGCCTTTGAACCGGACTTTATTGTTGAAATTTTCTTCGTAGGGCCCGTCCAGCAAACCATCTTTGTATTCACAGGTGATCCGGTCATAATGGATCGTGTCCGTAATTTCGGCGGGATCGAAATCGGTTTTTTGATAAAAAGTCCACTTTCCTTCGCGCTTTCCTTCGCGGTAAATCCCGGACTCAATGGTATCGCCGGCAGTGCTTAACCAATAGGCATAACCATCGAGCAGGTTGTTTTTGATGTAAAAAATACCGGCAACCTGTCCTTCATACGGGATGATGTCGCCTTTATCGTTGAGCGCAAACAGGCCTTCGTAAAACTGGATATATTTTCCATCCGGCAGCACGTCGATGCTCGGCGTAATGTTCTGGTGCAGGTTCACCGGTGTCTGGAAAAAACGGGTGGCGTTCCGGCGGATTTCCTGCACCTGTTTCGGTTTCAGGATCGGGCGGAAAGCACCGAAAACCTCACTTTCGAAATAATCCATATTTGTAGCGATGTCATCTTCTTCTGTAAAGCCATAATCCGTCATTTGGGTACGGAACAGGTGTTCTACGTTGGTTTTATTTTTCCGGTTGATGGCTTCCAGCATCAGCCAGGCCGGTGAAGCTTTTCGTTTGTGCGGATAAATCTGCAGTTTTTCTCCTTTGTATTTGAAGGTTTCGTCTTGTGCGAAAACCGACCCGAAGGCCAGTAAAAGTAAAAAGGTCAGGCTAAAGCGGGATGCTTTGGGATTTTTCATTTCAGCTTATTTTTTGTTCGGTAATGCAGGGTTTCGCGGTAGAAAAAGCCCTGCGGTTCTTCATTGGATTTGCGGTGGTTAATTTCGATCGGGCGTTCGTATTCGTCAAATAAAATATGATGCTCCGTTTTGGTAATAAAACTTCCTTCGGAAAAGGTGGAATCGACGTAGCCGGTCCATTCGTGCTTTTTCCCGAAAAGATAAGTCCGGCGGTACTCGAAAGGATAGGTTTTTTTGACCCGGCGCTTCACGACGCCGGAGTTCCAGTAATCGTAAATGTAAATGTTGCGCTCTTTGACCGTATTCTCGACCTGGTATCGCTTGTAGGGCTTACGCATGGTGCCGAGGACGATCCAGTCTTCTTTCTGCGGATGAACAATGGAGTCCACGGAAAGCGGGCCCCAGTTTTTTTTGTTCTTCAGCACAAAGAGGTGATTGCCGTTTTCGAGGTCAAAATAGGCCGCAAATTTCTTTTTTTCCTGTTCGAAATTCAGGAGTGAATACTGGTGTGTCTTATCCCGGTAGAGCTCGGTCGTAAATTCATCCCGGATCGGGTCTTTTGTCAGGGAAATAAACGGCATGGCATTTACCTTGCGATAACCGGAATTCATCATATTCCCCTGGTAAACGAAGGTCGCGCGGGCAATTTCCCGGTCGTCGAAATAAGAGTAAACGACTACTTGGTCTACCAGACCGTTCGGGTCAAAATAGTATTCGATCTTTTCCTTCGGGATGGCCTGGCTGTAATTGTTGATTTCGGCCGTGTCGCCTACGATATGCGGGTAAACGCGCTTGGTAATTTTGTAGATCTGGTGGGCGCGGATCAGGGAATCATCAAAAAGCAGGGGAAAATTCAACTCGTGCTCAAAGTCGGTATTGAAGAACAAAGGGTTGAGCCACTGAGCCACTTTTTTCGGCTCATTTTGCTGTAAAACAACTTCATCTTCCCCACAGGAAGCCAGCAAAAACGCAATAAAACATATCTGGAAAAGCCTTTTCAACACAAACCCGAAACTGAGTTTTAAAAGTACATTTAATTTTCGAAAACGCCAAGCAGGATCGAAAAATTAAATTTTTTGTTAAACAATCCCGGCGAATATACGAATGGGGCTATATTTACAGCTTTCTAATCCGAACACCGCACAAAAACTTTTATTGGATGCGTTTTTTGAATTACTTAGCCGTGCTGGCGCTCCTTGTACCGGCAAATGAAACGATTGCCCAAAACCGCTGGGGAACGGAATTCAGCTTCCAGACGCAATCCACGCGCCTGGGCGATTATTACGTCCTGAACGATCCGATCAACGATGATTTCAGCTATACCCAGCTGAAAAAAAGCATCAATCTCAAGCCGGAAACCGGGTTTACCCTGCGTTA